>JACCZX010000165.1 GCA_013695705.1 Burkholderiaceae bacterium
GTGCACGCCGAGCACATCAGACGGGGTTGACTGCAGCGCCTGCGAAATGACAACCGAGAGTTCGCGTGCGTTGCTGCTCCATTCGTGCGTCAGCAAATAGCGGGCGGCAGCGGGTGTCAACGCAGGAACTCGGCGCCCCAGCTCGCTGCAGCGCTGCGCGAGGAATAGACGCACCAGTGGCAAGAGGTCATCGCGTCGCTCACGCAGCGGCGGCAGGCGAACGCGGAGCACGGACAATCGTTCAATGAGCTGAGACAGCGGAGCGTTGCGATCGTAGTCGTGGGGCGTGCAGTCGGTCGCGGTGGCCAAGACCCGAAGCCGCCCTTCACCTCTCTTGGCATTCGGGGATTGCACCAGCTTCAGCAACAAAGACTGCGCACGCTCGGAAAGTAACTCCAGATCATGCACGACGAGCAGCGTCCCGCACGCCGCCAACGCCTCTGCCTGCCCAGCGTCGGCTGACTTTTCGAGCAGCGTCGCGAGCAGCTGTTCACCGTCGGCGCCCGCGCAAGTTTCAGGATCAAACTCGATCGGCGCGGCGCCACCGGTCAGCCGCACGATCTGGCGTACGAACGCTCGACGGCCCGTGCCGCGCTCGCCGCATACCAGCACATCGCCGGCTTGCCCCGCCAACGCCGGCAGTCGAGCCAGTTGCGCGTTAAAGCGCGGGCTCAGGCTGCACAGCAGCGGCTCTTCGCACCCGAGCCAGCGCGAAACCGGATGCTCCAAACCCGATGCCAGCAAGCCAAGCGCACGCTCGACTCTCGCGCGCAGCTCGACGTTCGACAGCGGCAGCCGCACGAAATCTGCCACGCCGAGTTTCAGCAATGCATTGAGCGCGCGGTCATCATCGAACCGACCGACGATGATCACGCTGCGATTCAGATCACGGCCGCGGCACTGCGCGACCAATAGCGCCAGTGAATGCAAGTCCGCCGAGCCCCAGCAGATGATCAAAATGTCGGCGGCGGTGAGCGCGGTTGCATGCGCGGCCACGGTTTGGCATTCGATTCCTGTTACCGTCTTCAGCACCGCTAATATTTCGGCGACGACGGCTGCATCGCAGCCATGCTGGGCAATGACACACCGGAACGCTTTCATAGGTTGGGTCTGATCGCCGCTATCGGTGCAACGGCACCGTTCAATTGCATCGTCCTCGCAGTTATGCGGGAGGCAAATCGTCCGATCAGTCAACCGTCCTCGTCCGATCGGACGAGAACAAATTCGGCTGATCGGCAATGACACATCGGAACGGTTGCATCTACTCCTCGGGAAGCAAGCAAACGGTGCTGCCGGATCGGTTTTCGAATCACTGCTCTGTGGGCTGCGCGATTAACGCGCCCGTACATCAACCGTGCGCTGGCTGTTTCGCTCCTAGTCGTTTCTATTGTATAGAAGATAAATATTCCGTCAAGAGAAACAGCATCTCGAATTTTAAGCTATGTATACTTCGATGTGCTAGCAACATATGACGCGTGCTGGTGCCGGCTGCTAAACGTCTCAATGGGCCATACACATCGATGAAGCCCGTCCGGGTTTTGATTGCGGACGATCATCCGCTGATCATCCTTGGTCTCACCGCTGCGCTTGCTGATCAAGGCATCAAAGTGATCGAGCGCGTAAACAGCGGCGAAGAGGTCATCGAGAAGTATGCCGAAACGAAACCCGACGTACTGATTCTCGACATCCGCTTCGGAGAGGGGATGACGGGTCTGGATGTCGCAGCTCAGCTTCTACAGCGCTTCCCCGATGCGCGCATCGTCTTTTATAGCCAGTTCGACCAGGACGAAACAATCGCGGAAGCGTATCGGTTAGGGGGTGCGGCATTCATTCCTAAGAACACGGCGCCTTCGCTTCTCGCCAGTGCTGTCAAGAAGGCCCATGCGGCGCAAATCTATTTTCTCCCTGATGTCGCGGAGCGCCTCGCTCTCATAGGAGTGCGAGGGGATGAGTCCCCGCAAGCTCGGCTTGATCCGCGCGAACTTGAGATCTTTAAGATGATGGCGCGCGGTCTTACCAACGCTGAAATTGCGGAAACGATGAACGTAACACCGCGAACCATCAGCAGCATCAGTAGCAGCGTGAAAGAAAAGCTCGGCGTCGAGCGTCAAGCCGACATCACGCTGCTCGCCGTAAGGCACATGATGGTCGAACCGTGACCCCGCCGAACGATGCTTCTGACTTTCACGCTGCTCGGGCTTGCGATCGCTTTGGTATGGGTGCCGGATATCGGCTACCGATCGCTTTCCATTTCCCTTTGGGTGGCTGCATTCATCGCCGCGATCGCCAGTGGACTTGCTTACGGGTTGCTATCGGCCCCGGGAATTCTCGCCCTTGGCGCTCTATTCACGTCCTGTCTGGTTGCCAAACGCGCGCAAAACGCGGCGCTCCGCGCAACAACCACGTTGTTCGCCGCCCTACTGGCGTTGGGTCTCGCGCTACATGTGGTCCCGGGCTTCAACAATCCTGTCGTATCTCGCGAGATTCGGTTAGGCCTGGATAGTCAACCGTATACGCAATATGCAAATTTCGACAAGGCCGCTGCTGGACTGATTTTGTTGGCGTTTTTCGCAAGACGCGTCACAACGTTCTCCGAGGCGCGCAAGGTCGTTGTTCCCACAGTCATCGCCATCATCCTTACCGCAATCGGCGTGATCGTTTACGCGCTCGCTGCCGGATATGTGCGGCTCGACCCGAAAATCCCTGCAGTCGCTTTGACGTTCCTGTCCATCAATTTGCTTTTCACATGCGTAGCAGAAGAGGTTTTCTTTCGCGGACTGGTCCAAGAGCGATTAATGCACGTTCTGAGCCCAAACCTGCATTGGGTAGCCGTCGCCCTGTCAGCCGGCTTGTTCGGTTTGGCGCATTTTGCGGGGGGTGTTTCCTATGTCGTCCTTGCCACGATCGGCGGCATCGGCTATTCGCTCGTATATGCGCGCACGCGCCGGGTAGAGCCCGCCGTATTGACTCATTTCGGTGTAAACGCCATCCATTTCTTCGGCTTCACTTACCCCCATCTCGCCAAATAGAAACTTATATGCGCATCAACCTGTTTGCGCTCGCGCTTGCGATGCTGGTTGCCGAATCACGCGGTCAGCCGTCGGCTTCGCCTATCGATCCCAACGTCAGCGAATTTCCGATTGTGCTGACACCTACACGTCTTCGACAGTCGATCGCGGATGTGCCCGCCAGCGTAACTGTGATTACTGCCGCGACTATTCGTGCCTATGGCATCACCAGCGTCCCGGATGCCCTTCGGCTCGTTCCAGGTATGGCGATTACTCAAACGCTCGGCAATGACTACCGCATCAACTACCACGGTTCCAACATTCTCGTTCCTCGCCGCATGAATGTGCTGATCGATGGAATTTCGATCTATCGACCTGCTTTTGCCAGGGTTGACTGGGAAGAAATACCCGTCGCCATTGAAGATATCGATCGCATCGAGGTAACTCGCAGCCCCAACTCAGCTGCGTATGGCGCGAATTCCATGCTGGCCATCGTTAACATCATTACGAAGCATCCGGCAGATGTTGAGGGCGTTACGGCCACTACGACGTTCGGCTCGCTAGACACCTTGAACGCAACCGTACGCGTGGCTGCCCCGTTCGGCAATACGGCTGTCCGCCTTACAGCCAACCGTAAACAAGATGCTGGCTATGACATGCTTTCTCGTTTCCCCGATCCGCATGACAGCACACGGTTGAATCGACTCAATGCACGCTCACACACGCAGGTGAGCGACAAGTCATCGCTCGGACTGTTTGGGGCTTTTGTTGAAGGTGTCAAAGAGCAACCCTTCATCGACGCTTTTCAGCGGACGTTCCCAGATCGGAACATCCGCGACTACTACCTTGGCGCACTGTGGACGACCGCGTTTACACCAACTCACGAACTCCAGGTTCGGGCCAACTATTCGAACCATCGGGTACGGCAGGAATGGATGACCTGTCCGCCTACTGCAACTCTTTTGCCCGAGCTGTTCGAACTCTATGCAGCCAATCCTCGGTACGCGAATACGATCCTCGCCGGCCGCATCCCAACCGGAGGCACTGCAAGAGACAACGCGCTAGCCGCCGCGGCACTTGCCGCTGTTCGCCGATTAGGTGCGCGCGCACTACTACCTACATGCACCACTCCGAATCAAAATCTAACGGAGAGTCGATCTGATCTTGAGGTACAGGATACGTTCGTGTTTTCGGACAGACTTCGAATCGTTGCAGGGCTTGGAGCGCGCGAAGAGAGAGGGACCAGCGCCACATTCGTTGCGGGAACCGTTTCAAACACCAGCTATCGCGCGTTTGCGAATCTTGAATACAAGCCCTATCAGTGGCTTAACCTCAACGCTGGCGGCTATTTTGAGGACGACCAGCTGACCGGCTCTTCATTCTCTCCACGCATCGCCGCCAACGTGCATGTCTCAGAGAACCAGACTGTTCGTGTTTCACTATCGAAAGGCGTTCGCGTACCCGATTTCTTTGAGCAGCGCGCCAACTGGACCTATACCGCGAATGACTTGAACCCCCCACTGAACGGGTCTACCAACGGACGCTTCTACCAAAGCGCTGTTTCGCCCGGCAACCTTGAGGAAGAGCGAATCACCTCTCGCGAGATTGGCTACTTGTTGCGAATTCCTCGCTTCGGCGTTCTGTTCGATGCGCGGGCATTCGATGACAGTCTCAGCGACCTAATTTCCGAGAAGCTACAACTAGCGAGCTTTCAACCAACGAATCGGAATTCAGCGCGACTGCGAGGAATGGAGTTTCAGGCAACGATTGCGCCGTTGCCCAATTGGTCGATGTTCTTTGTTTACGGTTATCTGAACAACAAAGACCCGTCGACTGAACTCGAAAGGACTCAATACTCGAAACACAGCGGTGCGGTCGGAATCACCCAAGGATTCGGAAACGGCTGGCGATGGTCGTTGGCTTACTACGGTGCCTCCGGTGATGGTCTAGGCGAGAACTATTACGGCCGCGAGGACTTCACTCTGAGCAAGACTGCTGACTTCAAAAGTGCACGCATAACCGGGTCGGTCATCGTGCGACGCCTGGATAAGCGCTCCGTGACCTACTTTCGCGACCTCAACGATATTCTTGAGAGCTCATACGACGATCGCTTCCAGGTGTTCGCCTACGTGAGACTCAGCTTCTGATAGCGCACTCAGCGCAGCATTCGACGAGCCAAAAACCGGCCAGGTAGAGCAGTGGTCCGATCAGCGCTGAAGTACGTGCATGCGCTGCTTGGTGCAGCGCTTGCACTCCTGTGTCTATTCGCAATCGGTTCAGCATCCGCCCAACCGTCGTCGCGAGGCATCGACCTTCGGGTCATTACGTTCGACAACAGCCCTGCTACCAAGCAAGTTTTGCAGGCCTTGCATCGTCGTTACCCAGCGCTACAGGTCAGTGCGGACCCGCGCGCGTGGTCCGTGCGCAAAGGAGTTCCAGTGTATGCGGCGGTCGGACCCGGCGCTCTTCGAGCTGCAATGGAAGCTGATCTCGACGCGCCCACCATAGCGCTGTTCACTTCGAGTCCGGTCTACATGGAGATATCCAAAACTCTCCGAGTAAAGCGCCCTGCCGTAACCGCCATCTACGCGGAGGCTTCGCCGATTCATCAGCTGCAGCTGATTTCCAAACTCTACAATCGTCGTGTCAGCGTGGGTGTTCTTACGTCGGAGGCCACCGAGTACCTCGAGCCGTTAATCCGATCCGGCGCACGCAGTGCCAATCTTGAACTGGAAATAGCCAGAGTCGAGTCGTTTGAAAGCGCATCCCGTGCGCTGATGCGATTGAGCTTGGCAACAGCGATTCTGGCCGTTCCTGACAGCACGATCTACGCGCCCTCAAATTTGCGCAATCTTCTCGAGTCCACCTACCGCCGCAGCCAGCCAGTGATCGGCTTTTCGACGTCGCTCGTAAACGCCGGAACTATGGCTACAGCCTACTCGACGATCGAAGACACGTTAGCCCAGTTCGACGACGTACTCGAATTAGTGGCGTCGGGGCGCATTCCAGACCCGCAATTTCCTCGCTACTGGCGCGTTGCCGTCAATGAGAACGTCGCACGATCTCTCAACGTCATTGTGGATGACGATGTTCGCTCACTGGGCGAGCGGCCCCCGGAGAGGCCGCGATGAAATTCGCTCTATTCAAAAGCTGGGGCATCCGAGAACGTCTGGTCAGCATTGCAGTTGTTCCGGCGACGATCATGTTCGTCGTGGTCAGCTTGTCACTTTACTTCGCCAGCCGTGACGAGATTCGCAGCGACATCAGCGAAAGAGGAAATATTCTAGCTGCAGCCTTAGCAGAAAGTAGTCGGTACGCGGTTGTTTCAGGAAACACAACGCCGCTAAACCAAACCCTGCATGGCCTTCTTGCGATCGACCGGAGCATTATTTCGCTTCAGATCACCGACGCTCAACGAACCATGCTGACTTCGGTGGGCGACAATCAAACCGAACTCGCTGAAATACAGGTGTTCGAACGCCCGATTCGAGCGCAGATTCCCGACGTTGATGTCTTTGATAAGACAGGCGGTCCCCACATTGCAGCACCTGCCGGTCAATCTGCGAGTTTTAAGGATGGCAATGCCGTGGGATATGTGCGTGTCGTCATGTCCGCTCTCCCTGTCCTCGAGGCCAAGCGCCAGCGAGTTTATGCCGGCTTGACCATAGTGCTTCTCGCACTCGTCGTAAGCGGTATTGCAGGCTTGATCCTCGCGCGACGATTGCGAGACCCGTTGAATTCCGTCATGACATCGCTGCGTGGAATCCGCGAGGGCAATTACGACGTTCGTCTGGACGACCATCAGCGCGGCGAACTTGGCGAATTACAGTCGACCATCGTCGCCATGGCGAAGAGCCTGAGCCAATCACGCCAAGAGCTTGAAAGTCAGGTCGAGGCTCGCACGTCGGCACTGCAGAATGCAATCGAGCTTGCGAACCAGGCCGATGAAGAGCGTCGCCGGCTGATCGCTCGAAGCAATGTGGTTGTTGAGGAGGAGCGTCGGCGCATCGCGCTGGAGATACACGATCATCTGAATGCAGCTCTCCTCTTCGTGAGGCTGGAATCGCAGCGCATGGGTCGGCTTGCCGCGTTACTCGGTTCGAATGCCGACGCCAAAGAAATTGAAAGCGTGGCCGACCGCATTTCTGCCACAACGGCTGACCTGTACGACGCCGCTCGTACCATCACGAAAAAACTCCGTCCCGAACAAATAGACACTCTCGGACTTAAGGGTGCCCTTGAAGAGATGCTTCGAAACTACAGGTCAGCCCACCCGCAATGCCGATTCGATTTTCGGGCGCCTACCAAATTTCCCAAGCTAACCGCGGAGCTCACGATCACCGCATACCGCGTAATCCAGGAAGCGCTTTCAAATATTGTCAAACACGCGGACGCCTCAATGGCGGCAGTCACTCTCTTGGCTAAACCGAGTCAGAATGACATCTCCATCACCATCGAAGATGATGGGTCAGGCTTCAACGTTAAAAAACGCGTGACGGCCGGAATTGGCTTAATCGGAATGCGTGAACGCGTTGCCGCAGTTGGCGGGTCGATCAAGATAGTGTCCGACCCGAATACTGGTACCAAAATTACGATTGAATTGCCCACGAAGGGTGGATGACGACCCGCCCACGGCCCAAGAGGAGAGACTTTGCCGTTAGCTGAGCAGCGCTGGCTCCGCAGCCCTTGTCCGCGTCCTGCGCGAGCAACCGAATCATCCAGTCAGTCGTCGTCCATCGTCCGATCGGACGAGCTTACTTTTCGCGTGACCCCTTTACTTTTGCTACCGTGACAGCGATGTTCGGCGAGCTACTTTGATAGAGCGAGGGCTGCAACCTCGCTACGGTTCGGTGCCATGACACGCGTACTCATCGTCGACGACCACCCGCTAGTCGCGCGCGCCACTGCCAATGAGGTGCGCATGGTCAAGCGCGAGGCCGAAACGCGGATCGCTCACTCGATGGAGGAAGCCGACCGCGTCATTGCCGAGTGGGAGCCGCCCGACACCATCCTGCTCGACCTGCGCCTGCCTGACACCGATGGGCTCTCCGGCCTGGTACACCTGCACAAGCTCGTACCGAAAGCGACCATTGCGATCATCAGCGCCGAAGATGATCCGAACGTGATGCGCGATGCTTTTGCGCAAGGCGCGCGCGGCTACCTGACCAAGGGCCGCGATATCGATCAGTTCACCGAGGCGTTGCGCAAAGTGCTCGACTACGGCTTCTATTTCCCGCCTGAAGTGACGACCCCCGCGCCGGCCACGACCTCACTGCACCTCACGGAGCGCGAAGAGGAAGTCGTCCGCGCCCTGGCGCTGGGCAAGGTCAACAAGCAACTGGCCGACATGCTCGGCGTGAGCGAGAGCACATTCAAGACGCACCTGCGCGCGATCTACCGAAAGCTTGGCGTCAGAACGCGCGTGCAGGCGGCGGGCCGCGCGCGTGAGCTCGGGCTGCTGCCAGTTCACAGGCGCGCATGAACGACCCGATCATTCGCAGAATGCCGCGCCTTACCGGCACGATGACGCCGGAAGAACGAGTGCGCGTCGTCGTCGCGCTCGATCACGATGGCCGGCAGCCGCAGACCACGCTGGCGATGAGCCTGCGCAACCTGCGCATTCTGGTCAACGATCTGGATGCGAACACCTCGGTGAAGTCGCTGCGCAAATCGCTGCCGTCAGTCAAGGCCGAGCTCGTCGCAGTGCAGGCCGCCGTGCGCCAGATCATCGACCTTCAGCAGGACCTGGTCGATGCCATCCGCCTGGAGCTCGACGACACGCGCCCTTCCCCGCGCACCATCAACGCCGATGAAATGATCGAGCGCGCATGCAAGAGCAACATGACGCTCGCCAAAGACCTGGACATCACGCTGCGCGGCGCCCGCTCACGGCTCGCCTTCGTCGCCGACGAGCGCTGGGTCGAACGCGTCCTGAACAACCTCGTGGCCAACGCCATCTGGCACTCCAACGGCAAGAAGATATTGATCTGCGCGCGGCGCGCGAAAGGCGACATCGCGTTCGAAGTTCGCGACAACGGCCGCGGCATGAAGCCCGAGACGATGGCGAGCATCTTCGAGCCGCTCAAAGTGCCCGCGCTATCGCCGATCGGCCACTCCGCCGCACGCTCGGGCCTCGGCCTCTACAACGTGCGCCTGTACACAGAACGCATGGGCGGAACAGTAAGCTGCGCATCGACGCCGCAACGCGGCACACTGTTTCGCATCACGCTACCGGGGCCGATCACCACCGTGGCGCCGCAACCGCGTCTGCATGACATGGATGCGGCCAAGCTCGCGAAGAACAAGCTGGTCGCCATTCTCGACGACGACGTCACCATATTGCGTACGACCGAGCGGCTGTTCGGAAACTTGGGCGTCGAGGTATTTGCGCACAGCGAGCCGCTGGTGTGGCTTAACGGCGTGGTCGAGATGAAGCGGATGCCAGACCTGGTGTTGATGGATTACCAGCTGAAGGATGGCGATTGCACTACGTATCTGGACGTGGTGCGAGGCCGATGGGGTGGGCAAGGACTGAAGATGATCGTGGTCACAGGACACGCGCGGAATCCGAATCTCATAAGGATCTCGCAGCAGGTTCCGGTGCTACGCAAGCCGCTGACTGAAGCGACGTTTGCGCTGATTCTCGATGTGCTCGGCGGGCGGCGGAAGCTGCCTGCGGCTGGATTTCTCTAACGCAAATGAACTCGCGCCAACGTTTACTCTACGTTGAATCAGATGCGGACATGCCGTACGCAGAGGCTACAGATCTCGGCGCGCGTCTTGAGCGTCTTAAGGGTCGGTTGCTAGCGGACGAAGAATCGCTTTTCGCGCCCGCAGAATTCGCGCTACGAGCATTGAAGGGAGAACCTGCGACAGAGCCGCATGGAGCGTGCTGGTTTTTCGTCGGCCGCTGGCACTTTATTAATCTTGAGTACGAGGCGGGCGTAGAGTGCGCTGGGCAGGCAGCAACCATTGCGCGCCGCGCTAACGATCCGCTACTTCTCGCAAAAGCACTCAAACTGCAAGGCGTGGTGCTAGCTGAAATGGGGAAGCCGGCGAACGCGATTCCCATCTTACTAGAAGCTCTCGAAAACGCTCGGTCAGCATGTG
>JACCZX010000193.1 GCA_013695705.1 Burkholderiaceae bacterium
GGGACCTGCCACACCCTCTATCGCGCCCTTGCCAAACTCTTCTTTGTGCTTCGACCATCGCTTGGTTTCGTTGTAGCAGATCAACGCCGCGGTCGTGGCGCCGAGCGCGGGGAGCATGCCGATAAAGGTGCCGATCACGCTGGACACACTGATCGCCTTGGCACACTTGCGGAAATCGGCCAGGCTTGGCAGCCTCGCAGAATTCAGCTTGATGTATTCCTGAACGACGCCACGCTGCGATGCGCGCTCGAGCAACTCGGCTATCGCGAACAGGCCGATCAACACGGGAATGAAACCGATGCCGTCAGAGAGCGCGGGCATGCCGAACGTGAAGCGCTCTACGCCGGTCGTGAGATCCAGGCCGACGGTCGCGATCAGCACACCCGAGGCGGCAGCCATCAGATTCTTGACTGGCGAATCGCCGCCCACTGCGGCCACCATCGACAGCCCGAACAGCGCCAGAGCGAAATACTCAGGCGGGCCGAACTGATAGGCGAGCCGCGCCAGTACGGGCGCAAAGATGATCAGCACGATTACGCTGAAGATGCCGCCGATCGCGCTCGCGACCGCAGACATTCCCAATGCGCGCCCGGCCTCGCCACGTTTGGCGAGCGGATAGCCGTCGAACGCGGTGGCCGAGGCCGATGGGTCGCCCGGCGTGTTGATCAGAATTGCCGTGATCGATCCGCCGAAGTTGGCCGCGCAGTAAATCGATCCCAGGAAGGCAATCGCCGCGTTCGGCGTCATCGTGATCGTCAGCGGCAACAAGAGCGCGGTGGTGGTGCTGCCGCTGATGCCGGGTAACGCGCCCACCACGACGCCGAGCACCGTGCCAGCTAATACCAGGAACAGGATGTGCGGATCGGCGACTGCCGCGAGGCCCGCGAGGAAAGCATCCACGGCTCAGGACCAGAGGTTGGCGATCAAGCCTTTGGGGAAATTTCCTCCGAGGACGCGCACGAACAATCCATAGAGGACGGCGCATAGCGCCAACGCGCTCGCGGTGAGCTTCCACAAGCTGCGCTCGCCCCAGAGCAGGCCGAGGCCGACGAGGAAGACGATCGCGGAGGGCCACATTCCGACCAACTCCACTGCGCCCACAAAGGCGAGCAACACCGCGGCCGTCATCCACACCATCGGCGGAACCGGCGGGGGTGTTTCCATCGGCGGGTTGCCGATGCCGAAGGCAGCCAGCACGGCGAGCAACGCGATGACGCCGATGACCAAGCGCGGAAAAGCCTCCGCGCCCAACCCGCTCACCATGGCCGCAGGCATGGTGGCGAAGCGAAAGGTAAGTCCGAACGCAACCGCACACGCGAAGAGCGCTACCGCCGCTACGACGACGTCCGTTCGGCGCATCACTACTTGGCCATGCCCAGCGCCTTGAGCTCGCTCTCACCTTCCGCGTAGAAGCTGTCGAGCTGTGCCTGCCACACGGCGCGTCCCGCGACGCTGTCCGCAGCCTGCCCGGAGGTATCAATGTAGGTCGCGTACATCTGACCGCGCATCGCCTTGATCAGCCCGTCCTCGAGAATCTTCAGCCGGTCTTCGGGAACACCTTTCAACGTGACGAAGCCGCGCACCGTCGAATAATCGGCGTCGATACCCAGGTCCTTCGCCGACGGAACGTCGGGCAGGACCTTCATCCGCTGCGGCGTGAGCACCAGCAGCGCACGCGCATCACCCGCCTTGAGCTGCGACTCAGCTTCCGCGTAGTTGAGCATGCCGACATCGAGGTTGCCGCTCACGATGTTTATCACGATGTCACCGCCGCCCCGGAATGGAACCGCGGTGAGCGCCTGCAGCCCGGCTTTGCGTGCGAAGCCCAGCAGCGAGAGGTGGTCCACGCTGCCAATGTGAGTCACGCCGGCTTTTAGCTTGCGAGTCTTTCCCGCGGCGATGAGGTCTTGTGCCGTCTTGATCGGACTGTTCTTCCCTACCATCAGCACTTGTGGATCGGCGGTGGCGCGTGCAAGAGCGACGAACTCGTCGTATTTCACCGGCGACTTGCCTTGCAGGATGGTAAGCAGGTGCGATTGGGTCACGAGCAGGATCGTGTGGCCGTCGCGCGGGCGGCTCTGAGCGTAAGCGAGCGCAGCAGCGCCAGCCCCGCCAACCCGATTCGCAACCACGAGCTCGGTGCCGAACACGCCTGGCGCATGAACCATCATCATCCGTGCGGTGATGTCGGTGCCGCCGCCCGCACCCGAATGAGTAACGATCTCGATCGGCTTCGACGGAAACTTCTCCTGCGCGCCCGACGGTAGGCACCACGCGCCAGTGGCCGCGGCAGCGCTGGTAATGAATTCGCGGCGCGAGAATGGGCGCGCAGATGCAGTGGTTCTATTCATCGATGTCTCCTTTTTGTAAATCAAACGGCTGCGGATCGTGCCGACGCTCGTTCTATTTCCGGCAGTTGACCTCACTTCTTCAGAAATCGTCAACACATATTCCGAAATTGTCTAAGATTGTTGCGCAAGGAGTTGAGGGAGCGAGAAACATGGGTCTCAGAGACCGAATAGGGATCGACATCGGACGCCGAGCAAAGCTTGAAGACGGCATCGAGTGGGCGGCAAAAAACGCGGTGCGCTTTATCGATATCCAACTCGATACTGCGGCCAACGCGCTCACTACTTTCGATGACCGGCGCGCCGCAGGGGTTCGCGCTGCGTGCGACAAGCACGGCATCCAGCTCGGTCTGCACACTCTATCCGCTGTCAACGTCGCCGAATACTCGCCGTACGTATGCGACGCCGTCGAGGAATACCTGAAGGCCTACATCGACATCTATTCGAAGTTGGGCGCGAAATGGATCGTTGTGCATGCGGGCTACCACTTCACCTCCGATAAAGAGCTGCGAATGGAAGCAGGGTTAGAGCGCCTGAAGCGCATCGCAGCGTACGCAGAAAGCAAAGGGGCGCTGATCCTGCTCGAAAACCTGAACAAGGAGCCTGAGGACGCCGAAGTGCACTACCTCGCTCACACGGTGGAGGAGTGGCGCTACTACTTCGAGCGAATCCAGTCACCCGCGTTCGGGCTTTCCTTCACCGCGAATCACGCGCATCTCGTTCCCGAGGGCATCGAGGGATTCGTCGACGCGCTCGACATGAAAATGGTCTTCGAAGTGCGGCTGGCGGATTGCTTCCGCAACGGTTTCGAGGTTCATCTCAAGCCCGGCGCGGGAAACCTGGATTTCGGCGACATGTTCCGGCGCGTCGAGGGCAAGGGCTTCAAAGGACACTATACAAACGCCTTCGCCTCGCTCGACGACATGCTTGCCGGCCGCGAGCATATGGTGGATGCGGCCAGGAAAGCGGGAGTCGCCGTTTGAGCCGTCCTGCGCAAGACCGGCGTTCGGAATCCTTCGTACCTGGCGTTCAGCGCGAGCTCGAGCGAGCGATCGCCGCCGGAGAGCTGCGCGGCGGTGATCGCATCAACGAGAGCGCTTTGGCGCTCAAGCTCGGCATCAACCGAGGACCCGTGCGCGAGGCGTGTAGGACACTTGAGCAGACCGGCGTCCTGCGCTCGGCGGTCAACCGCGGCTTCTTCGTGCGCGAGATCTCGATCAAGGAGGCTCTGGATATCTATGATCTCAGAGCGAAGCTGTTCGGAATGGCGGGCCGGTTGGCCGCGGCTTCAGTAACGAGTTCCGACCTTTCCGAGCTCGATGGGCTGGTCGAGCGCATGGAAGCGGCGGTCGAGGCTGAGGACATCGGCGCGTACTACCCGCTCAACTGCGAGTTTCACACTCTGATCGTTGCCTGTGCTGACAACCACAAGCTGAACCTGCTTTGGCCAAACCTCGAAAGCGAACTGCATCTTTTTCGCAGGCGCGGGTTGGTGCTGCCGGGTTCACTGCGCGTCTCCAACTACGATCATCGCGCCATGGTCGCCGCCTTGAGAGCAGGCGACGCAGCGGCAGCCGAGCGCATCATGGAGCAGCACATTCATTCAGGTAAGGCGCGTCTGCTCAAGACCGTCACGTCCCACGACCTCGGAGCCGGGCACGCCGGCTCGTTGGTCACATCGGCTTCGGTCGATGGCTGCGATCATGACCAAGCTGATGACCAGCATCGTGATCGATACGCGGCGCGCTGACGCGGCTGAGCTTGAGCGTTCACTTCGACTGCACCCAGCTGCCGCGTAGAGTTTTGCGCAGTGTCCTCAAGATCTCGGAAACGAAGCCGAAGGTGTCGTAATGCAGCGCCTCGATCTCGGTCCCTCTGCCATCCCCGGACTTTCAGCGCCCAGCGACGGACTGCTCCTCTCGGAGC
>JACCZX010000195.1 GCA_013695705.1 Burkholderiaceae bacterium
GAAAAATCGACTGCCCCACTGCGAAAGTTCGATTTTGGTATGACCTTTGGCACGTAAACCTCGAAGCCGAGGCGCTGGATCAACGGGGCTTCATACGGCAACAAGGTCCGGTGATTGAGAAGCCAGAGAAGTCGTCTGTTTTTTTTGAACATTGTGGAAGGCAAAAACAAGTTCCGGAGGAGTTGCAGTGCGATCGAAGAAGCGGAGCGCTTACGTTATCACTGGGCGCCTTAGCACGAACTTGACGGCGCGCTGGTGGGCACAGAAGCAAGCGGAGACACCCTACCGTTTGCAATCGCTGCAACGACGCTCGCTGCGGTCGTTTTGCCAATGCTTCCGTTTTTCATCTTTAACCAGAACGTGCTACTTCGATGACGATGGAACCGGTTCCCCTCAACGATCTAAGGCGCCAGAACGCCGCGTTCGCGGATGAGCTGTCGGCGGTCCTAGCGCGCGTCGCGGCCAGCGGCTGGTACGTGCTCGGCCGCGAGCTCGAGGCGTTTGAGCGCATGTTCGCGGACTACTGCGGTACGGCGCACTGCATCGGCGTCGCCAACGGCACCGATGCACTGGAGCTCGCACTAAGGGCCATCAGTGCACAGCCGGGCGACGAGGTAGTCACGGTTGCAAACGCCGGCATGTATGCGACCGTCGCAATTCGCGCAGTTGGCGCGACGCCTTCCTTCGTAGATATCGTCCCTGCGACGTACCTGATGGATACGGATCGCTTACCGGCGGCGATCAGCCGCGCGACCAAAGCGATCATCGTTACGCATCTGTACGGGCGCATGGTGGACATGCGAGCGGTGCTGGAGATCGCCGCTCGTGCCGGCGTACCGGTGATCGAGGACGTAGCGCAGGCGCACGGTGCGCGGCGTGACGGCGCGCACGCGGGCACGCTCGGCGCCATTGGTTGCTTCTCGTTCTATCCAACCAAGAACCTGGGGGCGATCGGCGATGGAGGAGCGTTGGTAACGCGCGATGCCGCGCTGGACGAGCGACTCCGGCGGTTGCGGCAGTACGGCTGGGCGACGAAATACGTCGCCACAATTGCTGGCGGCCGCAACAGCCGGCTCGACGAGTTGCAAGCGGCCGTGCTCGCGATGAAGCTGCCGCGCCTCAATCAATGGAACCGTCGCCGCCGAGAGGTTGCCGCTGCATATTCTCGAGGCATCACGCATCCCGGCATTCAGACCGCGGGTCCATCCGGCGAAGACTATGTTGCGCATCTCTATGTCGTACGTAGTCGTTCCCGCGACGCGTTGCGTATGCATTTGCACGAGCACGGCGTGGCGACAGATGTGCACTATCCAGTGCCGGATTACGCGCAATTTCTTTACCTTCAGCCGCGCGCACATGCGGCACTCGAGGAAACTGAGCGGGCCGCCGCCGAAGTGCTGACACTTCCGTGCTTCCCGGAGATGACAGCGGATGAGGTCGACCGTGTCATCGCTGCCTGCAATGTTTGGAAGGGCTAGCCGTGTACACGCTCGTGATCCCGGTCTATCGCAATCGCGAGTCGCTGCCCGAGCTCATCGCCCAGTTCGTAGAGCTGTCGCGAACACTGGACGGCCCGTTGGAGGTGGTGTTCGTCGTCGACGGAAGTCCCGACGCGTCGTACGCGTGGTTGCGCAGCGAGCTGCCGAAAAGCGGGTTGCGCGCAAAGCTGATTTTGCTGTCGCGCAACTTCGGCTCGTTCGCAGCGGTCCGCGCCGGACTCGCGGAATCGGCGGGTCCTTACTATGCGGTCATCGCGGCCGACCTGCAGGAGCCGCCCGAGCTCGCCGCTCAATTTTTCCGCGTTCTTGCCAGCGGCGAGGCCGACGTAGTGATCGGCACGCGCGAGGGACGAGCCGATCCACTGGCTTCACGGCTCGCGTCGAGCGTGTTCTGGGGCTTGTACCGGCGAATCATCCAGCCGCAGATTCCGGCCGGCGGCGTGGACTTGTTCGGTTGCAACCGCGCGTTTCGCGACCATCTTGTCGCGCTGGAGGAAACAAACACGTCACTGGTTGCGCTGCTGTTCTGGCTCGGCTTCAGGCGCAAGGCAGTTCCGTATGTTCGCAAGGCGCGCCCCTACGGCAAGAGCGCGTGGAGTTTCCGACGCAAACTCAAATACCTGTCCGACAGCGTGTTCTCGTTCTCGGACCTCCCGGTTCGCCTGCTCTTCTTTACGGGCACGGCCGGCCTGTTGCTGTCGCTCGGAGTGGGGATTGCCGTAGTGGTCGCGCGGGTGACAGGCACCATCCAGCTGCCGGGATACGCACCCACCGTCCTGTCGATCCTTTTCTTCGGCGCGCTCAATACCTTTGGTCTCGGCATCGTCGGCGCCTACGCTTGGCGCGCGTTCGAAAACACGAAGCGCCGTCCGAGTTATGTTGTCATGACATCCGAAGAAATCGACGGAGAGCGGTCATGACGGCGTTCATCCATCCGAACGCTATCTGCGAATCGACTTCAATCGGCGACGGCACGCGCGTGTGGGCATTTGTGCATGTCCTGCCGGGAGCGCACGTCGGCGCCGACTGCAATCTCTGCGACCACGTCTTCATCGAGAACGATGTGGTGATCGGCGATCGGGTGACCGTGAAATGCGGCGTTCAGCTGTGGGACGGGTTGCGCATCGAGGACGACGTCTTCGTTGGTCCGAACGTGACGTTCACGAATGACTCATTCCCCCGCAGCGGGCGCCACTTGGCCCGGTATCCGGAGACAACGGTCCGGCGTGGCGCATCGATCGGCGCCAACGCGACGATCCTTCCCGGACTGTCGATCGGCGAAAATGCGATGGTTGCCGCCGGCGCGGTCGTCACGCGCTCGGTGCCGCCGAATGCGATCGTGCGCGGCAACCCGGCCCGCATCGCGGGTTACATCGACTCGGTACGGGATGACGTACCGGTCGAAGATGTGTCGGAAGCAGTGTCGGTGACGCCGACGCGCGTACGCGGCGTTACTCGGCATGTTTTGCCGCTCGTGCGCGACATGCGGGGCGACCTTTCGGTCGGCGAATTTGAACGGCACGTGCCGTTCGTGCCGAAACGCTATTTCATGGTGTTCAATGTCCCCACCCAGGACGTGCGGGGCGAGCACGCGCACCGCGAATGTCACCAATTCCTGCTATGCATTCGCGGCCGCTGCCGCGCGATAGTCGATGACGGCCACACGCGCGAGGAAGTCGTGCTCGATCGCCCGAACGTCGGGCTCTACATGCCTCCGATGGTGTGGGGAATTCAGTACCAGTACTCGGCCGACGCACTGCTGCTTGTGTTCGCATCGCATCATTACGACCCCGCCGACTACATCCGGAACTATCGCGACTTTGTGGCGGCGGCGGGCGGCGACGATGGCGCGCCGTTACATGACTGACGGTGCGGCGCGATCGCAATTTCTTCGTTACCTGCTGGCCGGCCTCGCAAACACCGCGGTGAGCTACGCCGTGCTGGTCCTCCTGATGCAGTGGACCGATTACGTCGTCGCGTACACGCTGGCGTATGTGCTCGGCATTGCGCTCGGCTACTGGCTGCAGACGCGCTTCGTGTTCCGCGTGCCGCTGCGCTGGGGCACGTTAGTCGCATTCCCGGTTGGCTACATGGTCCAGTATCTGCTCGGCGTCGCCGTGCTATGGCTGCTGGTTGAACGGTTCGGGACAGCGCCCGAGCTGGCGGCGTTTGTAGTCATCGTGATGAACGTGCCGCTCGGCTACGTCGTGAACCGCTATCTTTTGCTCCCGCGCACGCGCCGCCGGGAAAGTGCAGATGGCCACGACTGAGCGCGAATCGTTTCGAGTGCAAGCATTGAGCTCTTCCGACGCTCCGAGGCGCATGCGCCTGGTTGACCGATTGGTCGCCGCGATGATCCAGCATCCGGTGGCTACGCTGTTCGGTTTGTGGTTAATCCATCTCGCTTACCTCGGCGCGTTGCAGGCCGCCGGTCTGAGCTATGGCTTCGCCGTGTGGCCGATGGGCGAGGACCGCAACTGGCTGCGGTTCATGCTTGACGCACCTGGCGTGGCAATGGTGCGGGAGTTCTGGCAGATGAACGACCGCAACCCGTTGTCTCCGTGGTGGTACTGGCTGTTTTCAAAACCTATCTTGGATTTCGACTGGGGTCTGTACGGGGTTCGCAAGCTCGTCGACGTGTTCTTGGCGATCGTGGTCACGCTGCTCTTCAGGCGCCTGTTCCGCGAGCCGAGACACCCACTGCCGTTGCTGCTCGGCGTGCTCGTGCTGTTCTGCAACTTCAGCGGCTATCGCGAGCAGATCATTTGGAATTTCTTGACCGCCTCGGGCCTCGGCCTCGTAGCGCTGCACCTGTACGCGCGCTTCGTCGATACGGGACGAGTCGCGCCGTACTGTCTCGCCGCCGCGTTGATCGCCTTCCTCGTCGCGATCGCAACCTACACGTTAAACCTGGGCATGCTGATCGCGGTGGCAGCCATTGCGCTGTTGCGCCGTCCATGGGGAGGCGACGAACCGAAATGGGCCGCCCGAGCTCGCGATGGAATTCTTGAGATCGCCTTTTTCGTAACTGTGGCCGGCGTCTTCATGCTCATTTGGTACACGGCCGCCCGGCCCTCGAGCGATTACTACCGCCTGAATGTCGGACTCGCCGCGCAACAATTCGCCTCGAGCGTGCGGCAACTGCTCTGGCACCCTGACTTCACCTATTACATCGTAAACGCGTACCGGTCTCCCGAGGTAGTTTTCGCGTCCCTGCCCTTCGCCGCGTTGCTAATCGCCGGCGTACTCGCCGTCGCATTCAACAAACGCGCGTCATGGAAGATGACCGCCGGCCAGCTCGGATGGTTCAGCGTCGTGCTCGCAGCTCTTGCCGCGACAATCGTGACACTTGAGTCCACCAGCAAGGTATGGCTGCCAGGTACTCGCTCGATGATGATCTACCAGCTGTCTGCGCCGCTGCTGATGCTGTTGTTGACTGGCGCAGTTGCCTTGGCACTGCAGAGCCAAGGCCGTGCGATAGCAGCCCGTGCCTGGATCGTGCTTGCGATCTCGGTTGCGCTGCTTTCCATCGTGCCGGCCAGCATGTTGTACAACCAGATCCTCGTCAAGAAAACGGATGCACAGCGTCGGTTTTCGGTGCAACTGGCGCGCTTAGCTGATGAGCGCGACGACATACGCGCTTTCGTGGTCCGCTACGCCGACGACCCAGACCTCACGTGGGGAAGCGACGTGATGAGCGACACATACGCCCGCACCATCCTTCGCAGGCGCGACGTGACGATGAGGTTTCTTCAGCGGCGACCGGCGCCGCATGTGGAGTGGGCGCATTGGTGGCAAGTCCAGCTGGGCCCGGACCATGAAGGCGTGCGCAATACGTCGCACGTCAACGCCGAGCCGGTCTCCTACTCGAGCGTGCGGTTCCTCGATTGGGACGGCACGACGCTTAGCGTGCCGGTGAGCATCGATCGGCAATGGTTCACGGGGCTCGAAGCGGACTGGCGCCGGGAAACGTCGATTGCACAGGCAGCAAGGCATGCGCCGACGTGCCCGGTCCACTTCGATTTCGCGACCTCGCCCCTGCGCGGCGAAGGGTGGAGCGTCCCGGAGCGGCACCCGGCCGGTGGCTTCGGTATGTGGATGGGCGCCACGCGCGCTTCGATGGTGTTGCGAACAGCCTGCGCGGGATCTGTATCGATCACGCTTGGCGTTTCAGGCTACATGGCGGAGGACATCCTGACGGGACTCACTTTGCGTGTGGACGGAGAGCCAGTGCCGCTCGAAATCAACCGCAGCGCGGAGGGCGTTTATCTAACCGGGCGCATGGAGTTGCCCGCTGGCGACAAGCGCATCCGACTCGATCTCGAAGCACCACGAGTAATGGTTCCTCAGGGCGGCAATCGCACACTCGCGGTAATGTTTCGTCGGCTCACCCTCCAGCCGCTTAAACCTCTTTAGCCGCAATAAACATGCAAGGGGACACAGACAGCGCTGTCCGCACGGCGGCCCGGGTGCGTAAGAGCGCCATAACGAACGTCGAGAAGATTTTTCTTTTAGCCGGAGTCGCTATCGCGCACGGCTTCATGATCCACATCTGGCTGTATCCGTCGGGCCACGATGCGCTGGGATACGTTCTTTCGGCACGCGACATCGCCACTGACGGGCTGTTCTCCAAGTTTCACAATTCTGATGTCCGTACTTACGGTTACCCCGCCTTCCTGGTGGTTGTCCAGGGCCTAGCGGATGCCTCGCGTTTACCGTTCCAACTCGTGCTGCTAGAGGCGCAATTACTGCTCTATGTGGGCGCGGCGTTTCTAATCCGTGGCCAGCTCATTCAGCAGTATTCGACCGCTGCGCGCATTGTCTTTTGCGGGCTGCTTGCGAACTATTACGCAATGATCTACGCCTCCGAAAGCCTAGGCGAGAGCCTGTCGCTGACGCTCACCCTCATCGCTGCAGCATGTTGGCTTCGGATGTCGCGCGATCGCAACGGCGGCACCGCACTGATCATTGGTAGCCTAATCGTGGGCTGCGCTGTCATGATTCGCCCCGCGAATCTTTTCCTTGTTGCCGCTTGGGTAGTCGGCTGTGGTCTGTTAGCGGTGCGGCACCATGTCTCAGCCTCGAAGATGCTTTGCAGACTCATGGCGATGCTTATTGCCATATCGCTGCCTGCAATTCCGCAGATCATTAACAATCTAGTTCATTACAACAGTGCGACGCCCCTTGTGACGTATGACCTAACAGGTCTTCAACATAATTGGGGTGTGAAGCTGCTGAAATATGCAACCGGTATGCCTCCGGTGCCGCAACCGCAGATTTTGTACGATAACCCCCTGTTAGATGGCACTTCGATCGACACCCAACAGCCTTTGCGCTGGTATGTCGATTACCCAGTTGCGGGCGTTGCCACTGTGGCACTGCACGTATTCAACCTCACCGACCAAGACCTGACATTCACCTACGCGCGTGATCTCGACCCGTGGTATCGACGGCCCCTCAGTGTCATCAACCATGCCGTGATTGCGCTCGGAATCGTAGGCTTCGCGCTGTTCGCCCGCAGAAACGGCGCTGGAAGAAAGTGGCGTCCCACCGAGGCACTCATTGGGCTCATGTTGCTGCTCGCCGCCAACTTGGCGATTTATTCGCTATCGGCAGTGGAAATGCGATTTGGGCTAACTCTGTTGCTCGCGATGTTTCCTCTTGCTGGCTATGGGATCCACAGGGCGATTGCCTCTAAATCTCCGCGAGTTCGTGTTGCAATCATTGGCTTCGTGATGGCATACGTCATTGGCGCCATGCTGCTTTCCGACTGGGTTCGAAGCCAGTCACCGCAGATTAGTGCGGCCGTTGCGGCAAACCGGCTGCTCGAAGCGTCCCTCGTCCCCCGTTGCCCGTTCACCTTCGCATTCGCCTTTCCCGCCCGTGGTGAAGGGTGGGGTATCCCTGAGCGGCACCCTGATGGCGGCTTCGCAATGTGGATGGGGGCACGCCGTGCTTGGATGACCCTGCCCGTCAACTGCAAAGGGCCTGTGCAGGTCAGACTTTTTATAGACGGGTACTTGGCAAGGGACATATTGGATGGCTTGAGGCTCCAGATAGACGGCACCGACGTGCCCCTGACGCTTAGCATGGCACCTGACGGAGGTTTGCAGCTGCAAGGCAGCGGTCCAAGTCTGCGAGGCCTCGATCATGTGCGCATCGAGATGAACGTGCCGCGCACGATCGTGCCGGACGGCGGCGATCGAACGCTCGCCGTAATGTTCCGCAGATTGGAGATCAAGCCGGTCGACGCGAACGTTGTGAACTAGCGGCGCCCGCCCCTAAGCAACACGCCACGGCAGCGTTTAGCTCTAAGGGGTTGACGCTTGTTGGTAAATGACGCGATCGGTTAGCAACCGGCTTAGGTACGTTCGATAGTCCCCCAACGGCATTTCGGTTGCGAGCATAGAGACCTGCTCGGCATCGATCCAGCCGTTTCGAAACGCCACCTCCTCCGGGCAGCAAACCTTGAGTCCTTGCCGCTTTTCCAGCGTCTGAATGAACAGAGCGGCCTCGAGCATCGACTCGTAGGTCCCTGTATCAAGCCACGCCATTCCTCGGCGAAGAATCTCGACCTGCAACATCCCATGCTCTAGATAAAGCTGATTGACCGAAGTAATTTCCAGCTCTCCACGAGATGACGGCGCGACTTGGGACGCATAGTGGGCGGCGTTCGAGTCGTAAAAGTACAGCCCGGTAAGCGCGTAACTCGACTTGGGTGCGATGGGTTTTTCTTCAATCGACAGCGCTGCTCCGGCCGAGTCGAACTCGATCACTCCATATCGGCCCGGATCCGTGACGTGATAAGCGAACACAGTCGCTCCGTTTTCGCGAGATGCTGCCTGCAGCAGCTGCTTCGCAAATTCGTGACCGTAGAAAATGTTGTCACCCAGAATCAGCGCAGAAGGTGAATCACCAAGAAACTCGCGCCCGATAATGAGCGCTTCAGCTAAGCCTCGCGGTGCGTCTTGCACGGCGTATGAAAGCGAGATACCCCATTGCCTGCCGTCGCCCAAAAGATCTTCAAAGCGGGGCGTATCGCGTGGAGTGGAAATGATGAGCACGTCGCGGATGCCCGCGAGCATCAGCGTGCTCAGCGGGTAATAAACCATTGGCTTGTCGTAGATCGGAAGCAACTGCTTCGACACGACCTTGGTGCCGGGGTGCAATCGCGTTCCCAAGCCTCCCGCCAGAAGTATTCCCTTTCGACTCAACGCTTCCCCTCCGTAACTCGCTTATGCGAAACCAACTCTACGTAACAGCCCCTAAAACTTCTGGCTGTCCCGTCCCGTAATGAAGCTCCATCCACCGCCTGTACTCCCCGCTACGGACCCGCTCACACCATCCTTCGTTCGCCAGATACCACTTTACGGTCTTGTGCAGCGCTGCGTCGAAGGAGTGCTGAGGCCGCCAAGACAGCTCGGATTCAAGTTTGGCTGGATCGATCGCATATCTCCGGTCATGACCAAGGCGGTCGGCAACGAATTCGATCAACTCTTCGTGCATTCGACCCGAAGCTGGGCGGAGGTCGTCGAGCAAACGACAAATTGCATGCACGACTTGCACATTTGTCAACTCTGAACGGCTCCCGATGTTGTAGGTCTCTCCGACCCGACCGCGCGCCAGTATTACCCTGACTGCATCGCAATGGTCGGCGACGTAGACCCAATCACGCACCTGCATCCCATCGCCATAAACAGGAAGCCGCAACCCGGCGGTTGCGTTCAAGATTACGAGGGGGATAAGCTTTTCGGGAAACTGATACGGACCAAAGTTATTCGTGCAGTTCGTTGTGACACAGGGCAGGCCGTAGGTTTGGTGAAACGCGCGTACCAAATGATCGGATGACGCCTTGCTGGCGGCATACGGAGAGTTAGGCTCGTAGGCACTTCGTTCGGTGAATGGCGGATCGTCCGGCCCAAGCGATCCAAATACTTCGTCAGTTGAGACATGCACAAATCGAAAGCGATCTCGTGCCTCCCCCCCTAACTCAGACCAGAAAGTCCGCGCTGCTTCGAGCAAGGTGAACGTCCCAATGATATTGGTTTTGACGAACTCGGCCGGCCCACGGATTGAGCGATCGACATGACTTTCCGCGGCGAAATGCACTACTGAGCTGGGCTGGTTATGAGCGAAAAGCTGCTCGACCGCAACACGGTCGGAAACGTCAATTCTCTCAATGCGTAATCGGGGGTCTTCAGCGAAATGGGCAAGATTCTCCGCATTCGCCGCATAGGTAAACTTATCAGCAACCAAGACTGGCTCAGTCTCGTGACCAAGCCAGTTGTGGACAAAATTAGAGCCGATGAAGCCGGCACCGCCGGTGACGATAATCATCGAGTAAATTCAAGACACTCTCAATTAGCTTTTGCAAGTTTAGCCGGGCTCTTGTGGTTAACAGGCGCAGTCTTGATCATTTACCTCTAGCAGCATGAACGCGGATGCCATGGCCTCACCTCTGCCATCCCAGCAAGCCACAGAACGGGCTCGCATACTTGTGGTTGGCGATGCGATGCTCGACCGTTACTGGTTCGGCAACGTCGACCGCATCTCTCCCGAAGCGCCAGTGCCGGTGGTGCGAATCACTCGTACGGAGGAGCGGCTTGGTGGTGCGGCGAATGTTGCTCGAAATGTGACGGCGTTAGGCGCTCAAGCGGGTTTGCTCGCCGTGATCGGTGCCGATGAAGCGGGCTCGCAGCTAACCACGCTTATCGCCGGCGCCGGCATCAAGCCGCATGTGCATACGGACCGAAAGATCAGCACAACCGTCAAGCTTCGCGTCGTCGGCCTGCGGCAACAGATGCTGCGTATTGATTTCGAGCAGCAGCCTGACGAAGAAGTGCTCCTTGCACACCTCGATCAGTTCTCAGCGCTGCTGCCAGAGTACGACGTGGTGGTCCTGTCCGACTACGGCAAAGGCGGCCTGTCGCACATCCAGCAGATTATCGAGCGGGCAAGGCAAGCTTCGAAGCCGGTGCTGGTGGACCCGAAAGGTGACGACTATGCGCGATACGCGGGCGCAACACTCGTTACGCCAAATCGAACCGAATTGCGCGAAGTTGTTGGGCGATGGAAGAGTGAAGGTGACTTGGAGGAGCGCGCGCAACAGCTTAGACAGAACCTCAAGCTTGGCGCCCTTTTGGTAACGCGCAGCGAAGAAGGCATGACGCTGTTCACTGCCGACGGTGCCTGGTCCGTGCCAACGCAGGCACGTGAGGTGTATGACGTAAGCGGCGCCGGAGATACGGTTATCGCAGTGCTCGCGGTAATGCTGGGTGCCGGAGGTTCCCTCCGCGAAGCAGTAACGATCGCAAACCGCGCAGGCGGACTTGTCGTCGGAAAACTCGGTACATCAACGGTCACCTACGAAGAGTTGCTTGGTGGTTCCGCATGAGCATCATCGTGACCGGTGCTGCTGGTTTCATCGGCGCCAATATTTTACGAGCGCTGAACGATCGAGGCGAGTACGACATCGTCGCGGTCGACAATTTGATGCATGGCAGTAAGTTTCGCAATCTGGCTGATTGCGAGATCGCTGACTATCTCGACAAGGATGACTTTCTGGATCGCGTGCGCAAGCGTGCGCTGGC
>JACCZX010000204.1 GCA_013695705.1 Burkholderiaceae bacterium
CTCCTGCATCGATGCACGCGCCCTCGCAACTGCGTTCGCGGCGTCGGCTGCAGTAGCGTCAACCACCGAACCCACCGATTGCGAAAGCTGCGCTGGATTCTGAACATCGACCGCCGGTGCGTGCGGCGCGGAACCGCCGATCAGTGAAGTCGCCGCAATGAACGGTGCGTCGGCCACGGCATGCGTCATCGCCAGCAACGACGGCGCGAACTGCAAATCGATGCCTTTGGAATTGCGGCGTTCTGCGAAAAGTTGTTGGCCGGTTGGCAACGCAGACGCTGGTTGGGCGGAAGAGAGGTAATTTTCGGCCTGCTGGTACACGTCGTCGACCAGCAGCTGTGGCGGCACTGATTTATCGGTGATCTGGTGCACGAACGACGTGTTGGCGCCATTTTCGAGGAGGCGGCGCACCAGGTATGCGAGCAGGTCGCGAAATTCTCCGACCGGCGAATAGACGCGCACGCGCGCTTCGGGTTGGTCGGCCAGCAGTGCGTCGTACAGCGGATCGCCCATGCCGTGCAGCCGCTGGAATTCGTAGCGCTGCGTGCCGGAGTTATTGGCGAATTCGTTAGCAAACTCGATGATCGATGCAACGGTCAGCGCATTGTGGGTAGCAAACTGCGAATAAACAGGCGCCGTATGAGACAACATCCGGCGTGCGATCGCCAAGAACGAAAGGTCGGTCGCCCATTTGTGCGTGAACACCGGAAAGCCGGCCATTCCAAGCTCCTGCGCGCGCTTGATTTCAGCATCCCAGTACGCGCCCTTGACGAGCCGCACGGCGATCGGCCTGCGCAATGCCTCGCTGATGTGCAGCAAATGATCGATCGCGCGCAGCGCACGCGGCTGGTAACTTTGCAATGCGAGCCCGAGCCCTGCCCACTCACGTAGCGCCGGCTCGCGCATCAAACGTTCGAACATCGCTATATGCAGGACCAGGCGCTCGGATTCCTCCGCATCGACGGTGAAATTGACGTCGGCCGAGCGCGCCAGCATTGCGAGCTCTACCAGCCGTGGATACAACTCTTTCTCGCAGCGCTCGATCTGCCCAGTTTCGAAGCGCGGGTGGATTGCAGACAACTTGACCGATATACCGTCGCGCGAGATCCAGTGCGCCCCCGGGCCGGCTTTCAGGCAGGTCAGCGCGTCGACATACGATTGATAGGAGCGATCGGCGTCAGCCTGCGTGCGCGCGCCTTCGCCTAGCATGTCGAACGAATACACCACGCGCGGGTCGGGCCGCCGCCTGACCCGCTCCATCGCATCTGGAAGATTGGCCGCGAACACGAATTGATCGCCGAAGCGTCGAATGCCATCGATGACGAGCGGGCGCAGTGCGCTCTTGGCCAGCCAGGCGCGCAGCGAGCTGCGGTCTGCGCCGGCGTCCTGCAGCTCAGCGTCGGCGGTGCTATGGCCGGCGATTTTCAGGGCGGTAGCGAGCACGCGCGTGACAAAGTTGCCGTCGAGGCCGATGCGCGTGTCGCGAAAATGCGCGAGCTTCTCTGCGATCAGCCAGGTTTGTGTTTCAGCATCGGGAGCTCGCAGCAGTGCCTCCGCCAGACGCAGCAGCGCGATGCCCTCGGGCGTCGCCAGGGGAAACGAGTTCAGCAGATTCTGCGCAGACAACAACGCCGTGTCAGCCGCGCGCACGGCGTCGATATAACGCAGCGCACGGGCACGCGCTGTTTCGCCAATGGCGCTTGACGGCAGATCGAGCGCGCATAGCGACTGCACCGCGCGACGTTCATCTTGGTAAGGCTCGCCCAGGTCAGGCAACCCGCGCAGCGCTTCAATGATGCTCTGCACTCCACTCCCGCGACATGTCATTTCTCTCTGCAATTTAGCATCGGCTCCAGCAGCGGCGCGCGTGACTCAGTTGCGTGCCGCTACCTGTGCGCGCTCACTTCGTATAATTGCGCGCTGCCTACTCGGATGCGCGATGAAAATCATTGTTCCTGTCAAGCGAGTCGTCGACTACAACGTCAAAGTGCGCGTGAAGTCGGACAAAACCGGGGTCGACGTCACCAACGTCAAGATGTCAATGAATCCGTTCGACGAGATTGCGATCGAAGAAGCGGTGCGTCTGAAGGAAGCGGGCGTGGCTACCGAGGTGATCGCGGTGTCCTGCGGGGTTCTGCAATGTCAGGAAACGCTGCGCACCGCGATGGCGATCGGCGCCGACCGCGGGATACTGGTCGAAACCGATGTCGAACTGCAGCCGCTTGCGGTCGCCAAGCTATTGAAGGCGATTGTCGACCGTGAACAACCGCAGCTGGTTATCGCGGGCAAACAGGCAATCGACGACGATTCAAATCAAACGGGCCAGATGCTTGCTGCACTGGCCGACATGCCGCAAGCTACCTTCGCGTCGAAGATCGTGATTGCCGATGGCCGCGCGCAAGTCACGCGCGAGGTCGACGGCGGGCTCGAAACGATTTCGGTGGCACTGCCCGCGGTCATCACCACCGACCTTCGCTTGAACGAGCCGCGTTACGTGACGCTGCCAAATATCATGAAAGCGAAGAAAAAACCGCTGGAAAATCTCAAGCCTGCCGATCTCGGGGTCGACGTCGCGCCGCGATTAAAGACGTTGCAAGTCACCGAGCCGCCCGGCCGCAAGGCTGGGGCCAAAGTGGCTGACGCAGCGACTCTGGTAGCCAAACTCAAGACCGAAGCGAAGGTGATTTGATGTCATCGTTGGTGCTTGCGGAACACGACAACCGATCGGTGCGGCCGGCCACTTTAAATACTGTCACCGCGGCGGCCGAAGCGGGCGGCGACGTTCACATACTGATCGTCGGGCACAAAGCCACCGACGCTGCTAACGACGCTGCAAAAATCGGTGGCGTGACCAAGGTGTTGCTAGCCGATGGCGCGCAGTTCGCCGATGGCCTGGCCGAAGCGGTTGCGGCGCAAGTGGTTTCGGTGGCGAGCGGTTACAGCCACGTGTTCGCCGCCGCCACTGCGTATGGCAAGAACATTTTGCCGAGAGTCGCGGCCAAGCTCGACATGGCGCAGATTTCCGACATCATCAGCGTCGAATCGGCCGACACGTTTACGCGGCCGATTTACGCCGGCAATGCGATCGCGACCGTGCAATCAAGTGATTCCATCAAAGTCGTGACCGCGCGGCCAACCAACTTCGAACCGGCGTCGAGTCAAGGCGGTAGTGCGTCGGTCGAGACCATAGACGTTGTAGCTGTTGGTGATGCATCGCGTTTCGTATCGCGCGACGTAGTAAAACTGGATCGTCCTGAGCTACAGGGAGCAAAGATTGTGGTCTCGGGCGGCCGCGGCATCGGCTCCGCCGAAAACTTCAAGCTGCTCGAACCGCTGGCCGACAAACTCAATGCGGCCATCGGCGCGTCTCGTGCGGCGGTCGATGCTGGCTATGCGCCGAACGACTGGCAGGTAGGACAAACCGGCAAAGTGGTGGCGCCGCAGCTTTACATCGCGGTCGGCATCTCGGGCGCAATTCAGCATTTGGCTGGAATGAAGGATTCGAAAGTAATCGTGGCGATCAACAAGGATCCCGAGGCGCCGATCTTTCAGATTGCGGATTACGGCCTAGTCGGCGACCTGTTCGAAATTGTTCCGCAAGTTGTCAAGGAGCTCGGATGAGTTACGTTGCTCCGGTCAAGGAATTGCTTTTTGTGCTGAATGAACTGGCGGGCTTTAGGGAAATTCAGCAACTACCCGGGTGTGAAGACGCGACCGATGAGACGGTGCAAGCCGTCATCGAGGAAAACGCGCGCTTCATGAGCGAAGTGGTGGCGCCGCTCAATTGGAACGGCGATGTCCAACCGGCAAAGTGGGACAACGGAAGAGTCACCACAACCCCCGGATTCAAGGCAGCGTTTCGCTCGTTCGCCGAAGCCGGGTGGCAGGGTGTGCAACATCCGGTCGAATACGGCGGGCAGGATCTGCCGAAAGTAGTTGCAGCTCCTTGCATGGAAATGATGCAGGCAGCGAATCTTTCGTTTGCACTGTGTCCATTGCTGACTGACGGCGCGATTGAAGCGTTGCTGGTCGCCGGCTCGCCAGAACAGAAGGATGCGTATCTCCGCCGGCTGATCGACGGCAGCTGGACCGGCACCATGAACCTGACCGAGCCGCAGGCCGGATCTGACTTGGCGCAGGTCAGAACGCGCGCAGTGCCGCAGGGCGACGGCACGTTTCGGCTGTCCGGGCAGAAAATCTACATTACTTATGGGGATCATGATTTTGCCGAAAACATCGTGCACCTGGTGCTGGCGCGAACGCCGGACGCGCCGCCCGGCGTCAAAGGCATTTCATTGTTCATCGTGCCGAAGGTCATGTTCGATGGCAATGGAGCATTGGGAAAGCGCAACGACGTGTACTGCGCGTCGATCGAACACAAGCTAGGAATTAGGGCCAGCCCGACCTGCGTGCTGATCTACGGCGACGACAAGGGCGAGGTCGGCCCTGGTGCAATCGGCAACTTGATCGGTGAAGAAAACCGCGGCCTGGAATACATGTTCATTATGATGAACGCCGCGCGTTTTCAGGTCGGTATGCAGGGAATCGCAATCTCCGATCGCGCTTATCAAAAGGCGGTCGAATACGCCAAGGAGAGGGTGCAAAGCCGCGCCGTTGAAGGATCGAGTGGCCCGGTGTCAATCATTCAGCATCCGGACGTGCGGCGCATGCTGATGTTTATGCGATCGAACACTGAAGCGGCACGGGCGGTGGCTTACGTCGCCGCCGGCCACAACGACGTTGCGCACCATCATCAGGACGCTGAAGCACGCGCGGCGGCGATGGCGGCGTACGAATATCTGGTGCCGATCGTCAAAGGCTGGTCGACCGAGATGTCGATCGACGTTACGTCTACCGGTGTGCAGGTGCACGGCGGCATGGGGTTCATCGAAGAAACCGGTGCGGCCCAGTACTACCGCGACGCACGCATTCTGACGATTTATGAAGGCACCACTGCGATCCAGGCCAACGATCTGGTAGGCCGCAAGACCGCGCGTGACGGCGGAAAAATGGCGCGCAACTTCATCGCGCAGATGCGCGCGACCGTCGCCGAAGCAAGTGGCGGCAGTGCTGAATTGAAGGCGATTGCCAAACGACTCTCGACCGCCGTCGACGCGTACGAATCAGTCGTTGACTACATCGTTACCGAATACAAGAGCGACATTCGCAGCGTGTTCGCTGGCTCGGTTCCGTATTTGAAACTAGTCGGCATTGTTCATGGCGGATGGCAGATGACGCGCGCCGCGTTGGCGGCGACACGGCTGATCGATGAAAGAAAAGACGGCGACTTCTGCCGCGCGAAGATAGCGACGGCGCGGTTTTTCGCCGATCACATGCTGGTGACGATTCCATCGCTGGCGGCGACCATTGCCGACGGCAGTGTCGGCACGCTCGCGTTGACCGAAGCGCAGTTCTGAGTTCGAGTTCCAGCCAGCGATGATTGCTGCCTTCAGGCAGGGCATGGCGGTAGCACTAGGTGTCGATCATCCGCACTGTGCCGTGCGCATCGACGAGGTCGCGCCCGAGATGCAGGCCTCGCTGGCGCGCGATTTCGCTACTGGAACTGCTTAACGCCTTTTTGTTTGTTGCCGCGCCGCTGAATTGGAGATACTGTATAAATATTCAGTATCCATCCATGGGCGTCGCGAGAAAATGCGTCAGGATCAACCCTCGAGTATTTCGGTACCGATCACGTTCGTCCGCAAGGGGCGGGGGGCGGTTTCCAACATTGCGCACCGGTTTGACTCACTCGCGCGAGAGGCAGACGGCGATACGCGCGATGCCGAGCGGAGAAACTCAGAGCTGGATGATGACGATACGTTGCCGGCGCTAGCGACGACGACTTCGCTCGAAACCGCGCGTAGCCTGATCACCTACAACGAGTCGCCAGACATTGGCTTCGATCGCTCGATCAACCCTTACCGCGGCTGTGAACATGGCTGCATTTACTGTTTCGCGCGGCCGACGCACAGCTACCTGAATCTGTCACCCGGCCTCGATTTCGAGACCAAGCTCGTTGCCAAGCACAACGCAGTTGAGTTGCTGACGCGCGAGCTCGCCATGCAGGCCTACAAGCCCGAAGTGCTGGCGCTAGGCGTCATCACCGATGCCTACCAGCCCATCGAGCGAGAGCTAAAGATCACGCGTGGAATCATCGAAGTACTAGCGCGGGCGCGACACCCATTTGCGCTAATCACCAAGTCCTCGCTGATCGAACGCGACATCGATCTGCTTGCGCCGCTGGCGGCCGACGCCGTGGTGGCTGCAACGATCAGCATTACCTCGCTTGACCACGCGTTATCGCGAATCCTCGAGCCGCGTGCCGCGAGTCCACTGCGCCGGCTGCGTACGGTGGCTACGCTGGCGGCGGCGGGTATTCCCGTCACCGTCAACGTGGCGCCGATCATTCCATTCATCAACGAGCCCGAGATCGAACAGGTGCTGGAAGCCGCTGCATGCGCCGGCGCCCGCCAGGCGCATTACACCGTCCTGCGGTTACCGTGGGAGGTCGCGCCGCTCTTCATGCAATGGCTCGAAGCGCACTTTCCGGATCGTGCTGCGCGCGTGATGAACCGCGTGCGTGAGATGCGCGGCGGAAAAAACTACGACTCGCAGTTTGGCAAGCGTATGACCGGTGATGGCGCCTGGGCTGCGCTGATTCGGCAACGTTTTGCCAAGGCTGCGGCGAAGTTCGGACTCGACCGCGAACTCGCGCCGTTGCGCAACGATTTGTTCGTTGCGCCGCGAATCGCGACTCCGCAACTTGATCTGTTCTGACTAACTTGAGACTTTAAGCGCGTACTCGAAATACGTTTGTGTCGCCAAAGCGATGGTCGTCATCAGCAACGCCGCACCGATCAGCAGGCTCGCTATCGCGATCAGTACCGCATCCCAGCCGCTGCTGTTGCGTTGTGACCGCCCGGCGTTGAACCGCGCATCGAATTGTTGGTCGGGCATCAGTGCTATCACGAGCGCCTGGATGAAGCCGGCGATTACCGGCACCATCGCCACAAAAAATGACGGCGTCTGATACCAGTTGCTGACGCCGATGATCAGCGGTAGTGCGATCAGCGTGACCGCAAGCGGCAGCCACCAGAAGGGTTGGCCGAGGTACGCGCGATTGATCCCGACCGCGCCAAGTAGTGCCGCCAGCAGCGCCGCCAGCGCCTTGTGCCGAAAATGCGTCATTTGGGTAGATCCACTGCTCGAGCGTGTGACGGTTTTACCCGCTTGCTCCGCACCGCTGGCCACGGATACAATCGCGGGTTGACCTCAGCGGACTGCCTCAGAACATCGGGTGTCCGCATTTGCATCTCCGGAGTAAAGGAATAAAACATGGTCGTTATTCGACTCGCGCGTGGCGGCGCCAAAAAACGCCCGTTCTTTAATATCGTCGCCACGGATTCGCGTAATCCACGCGACGGCCGCTTCATCGAGCGCGTCGGTTTTTACAACCCGGTCGCTGCCGGTGCCGAACCGAAGTTTCGCATTTCCGACGATCGATTAAATTACTGGAAGCAGGTTGGCGCCCGGATGTCGCCAACTGTGGCGCGCTTGGTCAAGGCCAATGCGACGACTCAGCAACAAGCCGTTATTGAGGAACACCCCGCACCCGCGACGGCGTGACCCCGAACGACTTGATCGACCTCGGCGCCGTGCGCGGGGCGTACGGTTTAAAGGGGTGGGTTCGGATAACGCCGTTTTCCGCTGACGGCGTGGTGCTGGGAACCGTCCGAAACTGGTGGCTGCAAGGAACTGCTGCGGAAGAGTTGCTGGTTGATGAAGTCAAGCGTCACGGCGATTCGATCGTCGCCAAATGGCAAGGTTGCGAGAGTAAGGAAGCGGCTGATTCTTTAAAGGGCGCGACGATCGCGGTGTCCCGCAAAGATTTTCCGGCGCTGGCCGTAGGTGAGCACTACTTGAGCGATGTTATTGGTTACCGGGTTGTAAACCGCGAAGATTTCGAACTTGGCACCGTGTCGGGTCTGCGTAGCGGCAAAGATGGTGCGCGCGGTGCCGGTTTGCAATGGCTTGAAGTGAGCTCGGCGACCGGCCCGGCCAATGAGCAGACGCTGCTAATCCCCTTGGTTGACCGTTACGTTGATTCAATAGAGAGCGACGCGCGAGCGGTGAAAGTCGATTGGCATGCCGACTGGTAATGTGGATAACATGATGCGGTTCGATGTAGTCACGCTGTTTCCGGCGATGTTCGCTGCGGTGGTCGATCACGGCATCACGCATCGCGCCCACCAGCAGAAGCTGTGGTCGCTGACGACGTGGAATCCGCGTGACTTCGTCGCCGATGCGCACCGCACGATCGATGATCGACCTTTCGGCGGCGGGCCGGGAATGGTGATGATGGCGCCACCGTTGGCTGATGCAGTAGCAGCGGTGCAGCAGGCGGGTGGTGGCGCCAAAGTAATTGCGTTAGCGCCCAATGGGGTGCCGCTGACTGACGCTCGTGTACGCCGCTTCGCGATGGAGGCTGAATCGGTGACGCTGGTGTGCGGACGCTACGAAGGCATCGACCAGCGTTTTATCGATGCTTGCGTTGACGAAGTGATCTCTATCGGCGACTTCGTTTTGTCGGGCGGCGAGATTGCGGCGATGGCGTTGATCGACGCCGTTGTCAGACAGTTACCGGGCGTACTGAAAGATGAATCGTCGGCCGATGAATCGTTTGCCGCCGGCTTGCTCGACGCAAAGCATTACACACGGCCCGAGCAATGGCGCGACATGGCAGTGCCGCCGGTGTTGCTGTCGGGGCACCACGCGCAGATTGCCGAATGGCGCCGGCACGAGGCGCTGAGGCTCACAGCCCGACAGCGGCCAGAGTTGATCGATCGGGCCCGTGCCGCGGGCCAGTTGAATCCGACCGATGAGCGACAATTACGCAGCACCATTTGATCGACCATCCTCTAAGCGACAGAACAGCAAAGCTATAACCGTTCGCATTACGATGGCTTTAGGAGAACGAAGTGAACGTCATTCAGCAACTGGAGCAGGAAGAACTCAAGCGCGTGGGCGCCAACAAGGAACTGCCGGCGTTTGCGCCGGGCGACACCGTCATTGTTAGCGTCAACGTAGTGGAAGGAACTCGCAAGCGCGTGCAGGCTTACGAGGGTGTGGTCATCGGCCGCCGCAATCGCGGGTTGAACTCTTCGTTTGTCGTGCGCAAGGTATCGAGCGGCGAGGGTGTGGAGCGCACGTTCCAGCTTTATTCACCCACGATCGCGTCGATCGAGGTCAAGCGACGCGGCGACGTGCGCCGCGCGAAGCTGTACTACTTGCGAGATCGCTCGGGTAAATCGGCGCGGATTCGCGAGAAGCTGAAGCACAAGAGTGCGGCCGACAAGACCGCGGCAGACGCAGCAGCGGCAGATAAAGTCACTGGCAACGCTGCCGAATAGGTGTTGTTAGCGTCGGGCCGCCTTGCAGGCGGCTCCTTTTTGCTCAACGGTGGCTGCCCCTATGGACGCTTCTGACAAGGGCGTTGATCCACTGACTCTCCAGCCGGTTTTCGATCCGGAAACGGTGCCGCATGATCCTGCCTTCGTCGCACTCGATGCACGCGGCGGTGCAGTTGACCCCACCGAGTTGCGTCCGACGGCGTTGAGGCAGCGTTTTGCTTTGCCGCCGCCGTGGCAGCCAGAATTGCGTGCCGACATGCGTCTGTTTTATCCGGACCGCCCGGCTCGCGTCGCCTCGGTGTTGATACCGCTGATGGTTCGAGGTGCTGATGTGTGCGTGCTGCTCACGCAGCGCACCGCGCATCTGCACGACCATGGCGGGCAGATCAGCTTTCCCGGCGGCCGTGTCGAGGAGCGGGATGTGGATGCCATCGAAACGGCGTTACGCGAGGCGCACGAGGAGATCGGTTTGCCGCCTGAGTGCGTTGACGTGATCGGCGCACTGCCCGAGTACCTGACCGCGACCGGATATAAAGTCACGCCGGTCATCGGCCTGATCGAGCAGCCGTTTTCGGCGGTGCTCGATCCATTTGAAGTATCAGAAGTGTTCGAAGTGCCGCTCGCGTTCCTGATGGATCCGGGTAATCACGAGCGGCGTGTGTTGCAACTCGGTGCCACGGCGCGCACGTTTTACGCGATGCATTACTCGACGCTGGCCAGCGAGTCGAGCGGGCGCCGGTACTTTATCTGGGGCGCCACCGCCGCGATGTTGCGCAATCTGTATCAATTCCTGCGCGCGGATCGGGTCCACCCCGCTTCTACAATCAGACCATGAGCTGGCTCGCGCTCGTCATCACACTTCTGATCGAACAGGTGCGTCCGCTGCCCGCTGCCAATCCGGTCTATGGCGGCGTACGGCAAATCTCGGCGTGGGCGGAGCGCAACCTGAACGCGGGGCGCTGGCAGCACGGCGTGTACGCATGGCTGCTGGTAGTCGTCGGACTGGCGTTGATAAGCGGCGCCGTCTATTCGATTGCAATCTCGATTCACTGGCTACTAGGTCTGGTGGTAAGCGTTGCGGTGCTTTTCTTTGCGCTTGGCTTTCGCCAGTTTAGTCATCGCGGCACCGAGATTCAGATCGCGTTGGCCAACGGCGATCTGAACGCCGCGCGGCGCGAGCTCACCGCCTGGAAGCGGCAGAGCGATCCCGGATTCACGGCGGCCGATCTCGATCAGGATGAACTGGTTCGGCAAACCATTGAGCACGGCCTGCTGCTTTCGCAACGACACGTCTTTGGCGTGTTCTTCTGGTTCGTCGTGTTGCCGGGACCGATTGGCGCGGTTGGGTATCGGCTGGCTGAACATGTTTCGCGTGCGTGGAATCGGCCGGTGTCGACCCCGGCGCCGCCTGACCGTTTCGGCGACTTTGCACGGCGCGCGTTTGCGTGGATCGATTGGGCGCCGGCCCGACTGACGTCGTTGGGGTTTGCGGTCGTCGGAGATTTCGAAGGTTCGATTTACTGCTGGCGGCAGGTAGCGCGCCAGCCGCCGATCGATGGCATGCCGGCACCTGATTCACGCACACTGATTCTGGCCGCGGCAAGTGGTGCGCTCAATCTAAGGTTGATGCCCGCGGTTGAGAGTGCGAAATACTTCGACGAGGTCGGCAATGAGGGTGCCGGTCTGGCTGAGCCGCGCGCAGCGGCACTACGCGCGGTAGTGGGACTGGTTTGGCGCACGCTGCTGCTGTGGTTGGTGCTGTTGCTGCTTCTGACGCTGGCAAGTTTGTTTGCCTAAGGTCGGGTCGCTCCGCACTGCCAGCAGCTTCCGAATTGCGGCTCCGAGTTCTCACCGCAACTTAAGCACTGCCAGAATGGACCAGCCATCGGCCGCCGAAACTGCAGCATGATTTCGTGGGCTCTCGCCTCATCCTTGTCGTGCTCTAACCAGAGCTGCGGCGCGCATTCCAGAAACGGAATTTCGCCAAGAGCACCGGACAACGCGGTGTTGCGCAGCTCGCACTTGATGCCCGCACCGCGCAGCGTATCGGCCCAAATTGAGGCTTGCAGAAAATTATCGGCGCGCGCCAGCAGCTTCATGCCGCTGGAACCGCGGCGAGCGAACGATAAAATTCATAACGCTCTGGCGCTATGCCGTCTTGGGCCAGCGCCTCACGTATTGCGCACGAAGGCTCCTTCAAATGACTGCAGTCGGCAAAGCGGCAATGGCCGAGCAGGTGCTTGAACTCTGGAAACGTCGCTGCGATTTCGCTTGCGCTCAAATGCGCCAGTCCGAACTCCTGAAACCCCGGCGTATCGACCAGCGCACTTTCGGCGTCGATCGAAAACCAGCGTGAATCAGTCGTGGTTTGCTTGCCGGCGTTAAGCCGCTGCGAGTATTCCTGCGTGCGCACGTGCGCATCGGGTAGCAGAAGATTCAACAGGGTCGATTTACCCATTCCCGATTGCCCGACCATCAAGCTCTTGCGGCCTGCAATATCGCGCATCAGCAGTTCGCGCGATGGGCCTGCGTCGGCCTTTGCCGACAAAGACAGCGTGCGCCAGCCCAAGCGGGAAAGTTGCTGCAAAAATGCGCTTGCGTCGTCGCCTTCGGCGAGATCAGTCTTGTTGCGCACAATCAAAGCGTCGATACCGGCAGCGTCGGCCGCGACCAGCGCCTTCCAGATAAACCAGCGATTAAACGCCGGGCGTGCTGCGAACACGACGATCACCTGGTCAATGTTGGCTGCCAATTCTTTTGTGCGGTACTCATCGGTGCGAAAAAGCAGGGTCGTGCGCGGCACGATCGATTCGATGCTGGCCTGATCCGCTGCCGCGATGCTGGCCCTCACGCAGTCTCCAACGACAACATCGCCTCGCTTGCCGCGCCGCGTTGCCTGCCACACGCGGTCCGCGTGTTCGATCAACAGTTGCCGGCCAAAAGTCGCGACGACGCGTGCGTGTATCTGAACGGCGCCAGCGCTGCGCTCTGCAGATGTCACGCGCCGCCGGTGCCGCAAAACGGCGCGCTAGCGTAGATCACATCCGCCTTCGCGGCCGAGATGAAATCGTTGTCTGAGATTCCGCTGACCGAGTGCGTGCTGTAGCGGACCTGGCATTGGTTGTAGCCGACGTGTAAATCGGGATGGTGATCTTCGCGATGAATCATGACCGCCAGTGCGTTGATGAAATCAATCGTTGCGTGAAAATCTTTAAACCGATACGTTCTGGCGATCGCACCCGAGCGCAGCGCCCACTGGTCGAGCAGCAACAGTTGCGCGGCTATGTCTGTCAGGGCTAGCGCGGGCCCCGTAACGTCGCGGCAAGACGACGCCAGTAACTGCTCGACCGTTTTCATCAGCGAAGCGCTACGCCGGCAACAGCAGTCGCTCGATGCGAATCGAGGCCGGCGGATGACTGTCGTAGAACGCCGAGTGCACCGGATCGGGAGTCAAGGTCGATGCATTGTCCTGATACAGCTTGACCAGCGCGTTAACGAGGTCCGTTGCGGACGCGTTGCGAGCGGCGAACCGATCGGCTTCAAACTCGTGCTTGCGTGACATGACGCTTGAAAGCGGCGCAAGGACAAACGTGAACACCGGCAGCACCAGCATGAAGAGCACAAGCGCAACACCCTGGTTGCCGCTAACAGGAAGCGGCTCAATACCGAGCCCGACAAAAAACCACGGCTGAGTGACTAGCCACCCGAGCAACGCCAGCACACCGAGACTGGCGACAAAAGAGAAGGCGAGCCGCTTCGCAATGTGCTTTAGCTTGAAGTGCCCGAGTTCGTGCGCCAGCACTGCCTCGATCTCGGGCGGCAACAAGCGTTCCATCAACGTGTCGAAGAACACGATGCGCTTGGCGCGGCCCAGGCCCGTAAAGTACGCGTTGCCGTGCGAAGAGCGGCGCGAGCCATCCATCACAAATACCCCCCGGCTGGCGAACCCGGTACGACTGAGCAAGGCGCCGATACGTTCGGCCAGTGCGGAATCCTTGAGCGGCTCGAATTTGTCGAAAATCGGTGCGATCAGTGTCGGGTAAAGCACCAGCACCAACGCGTTGAAAGCGATCCAAAGCAGCCAGACATAAAGCCACCACATGGTTCCCGCGTGCTGCATCAACGCAATCGTGGCGGCCAGTAACGGTAGACCGAGAACTGCGGCGACCACCGACGACTTGACCAGATCCGTCAGCCACATCCGCAGTGTCATGCGGTTAAAACCAAAATTCTGCTCGATCCGAAATTGCCTGAACCATGAAAACGGCAGGTCGATGAAGCTCAATAGCAATGTCACCGTTGCCACCACCGCAACCTGATACAGCAGATCGGTGGCGAACAATGGTTGCAGGGCGTCGCTGATCCATTGCAAACCGCCGAGCAATGTCAACGCGACCAGCACGCCGGCGCCGAGCGTTGATTCGACGATGGCGAGGCGTGTTTTTGCAACGGTGTAGTGAGCCGCTTTCCGATGCGAAGCGAGCGACACGCGGTCGGCAAACTGCACTGGCACGCGGTCTGCGTGCGCGGTCACGTGGCGAATCTGGCGCGACGCCAGCCAGTATCGAACACCGATCATCAATAACAGAAACAAAACGAATACCGTGGTCAGCAATGAAGCCATGCCAGAATCGCGCGCTGCGCCTAGTCGATGCGTCAATAGAGTCCGAAAATTATGTCACAGCACCCACGCTTTTCAGAGATGAATCTGGTCTGGGTCGACATGGAAATGTCGGGGCTTAACCCGGACTCGGATCGTGTGTTGGAAGTCGCGGTGGTGGTGACGGGTCCCGAGCTTGACGTGATTGAACAAGGGCCGGTACTGGTGGTGCAGCAGCCGGCGCGCGTGTTGACGAGCATGGATCGATGGAACAGTGCGACTCACGCCCGCTCTGGCCTGATCGAAAAAGTACGGGCGTCGACGCTCGGCGAGGAGCCTGCGAGCGATCAGCTGATCGCTTTTTTGCAGGCGCTGGTGCCCGCCGGCAAGTCTCCGATGTGCGGCAACTCGATTTGTCAGGACCGGCGTTTCATGGCGCGCTGGATGCCGCGTCTCGAAGCTTACTTTCACTATCGCAACGTCGATGTCAGCACCCTTAAAGAGCTGGCGCGCCGCTGGCAGCCCGAAACCGTTCGCTCGTTCGAGAAAAAGAGTCGCCACGAAGCGTTGGCAGACATCTATGAATCGATCGAAGAGCTGAAGCACTACCGCAAGGAAATGTTCCGCCTGTAAAAGCGATCACCGAGTATCGATCACCCGGTTCGTATCGGCTTCGTTTTCGGATTGCACAGCGGCGGCAACCACTGCGACTGCGCTCGCGCCCGCCGCCTCTGCAAACTGACTGCTGCGGGTGGTGATCCACGCGCGGCCCAGCGAAACGCCGAGCGCGAGTAGCACCGGGCCCAGAATGACGCCGATGAATCCGAACGCGAGCACCCCGCCGAGCACGCCGAGGAAAATCAAAGCCAGAGATAACGTCGAGCCGCGCGCGATCAGCAAAGGCTTAAGGAAGTTGTCGATACTGCTGATGACCGCCGCACCCCAGACCACCATGAAAATGGCCCATCCTGGCTCGCCCTGCATGTAGAGCCAGATGGCGGCGCCTCCCCAAAGGACCACCGGCCCCATAGGCACCACCGACAACACGAACGTGCCGACGCTTAGCAGAAACGCGCCCGGAACGCCGGCGATCAGGAATCCGATGTAGGCGACGGCCGCCTGCGCCGCCGCGGTACCGACAATGCTGATGAATACGCTGCGAGTCGTGCCGACGACGATCGAAAGCACTTCATCGCTCATCTCGCCCGACAGCCGGCGCGAAATCCGGTGAGTCAACTGGGCAATTCGCTCGCCGTCGCGATAATAGAAAAACACAATGAACGCGACCAGCAACAGCTGCAGCAGACCGTCGCCGAGCAGTCGCACGAAAGCAAACGACAGCTTGCCCGCTGGTTCGAGCGCTCTTTGCAACATTGCTGCCGATTGCGTGCGGTCCGCGAGAACGGAAGTCAGCCAGTCGAACGCGCTCCCGCCGATTATCGGAATATTTTTGACCTGCTCGGGCACGCGTATACCGTCGTCAACCTTCCACTCTTTGATTGCCGCAAACAACGCCGGCAGATGATCGCCAGCGGCCTCGGCCAGCAGCGCGATCGGCACGATGACCGTTACCATCATCAGCAGCAGCATCACCGCGGCGCTCCACGTCGAACGCCCGCCCAGTCTGCTGCGCAGCCTTTCATAAGCAGGCCAGGTGGCGATCGCGAGGACACCGGCAACCAGCAGCGCACTCAGGAACGGGCGCACCACCAGGTAGATGCCGACAACGACCAGCGCGGCACCGGCAACGCGGAAGATCAGATCGAAGCGCCCTTGCATCGAAGAGCGTTCGATGCGTGGCGGGGAAGCGGTTAGTGGACTTGAGTTCATTGCGCTGAGGCCGGTCTCGATGGTCCCTCCGACAGGAATCGAACCTGTATCTAGCGCTTAGGAGGCACTCGTTCTATCCATTGAACTACGGAGAGCGGCGGCAGTATAGCGAGCGTGCCGTAAACTTCGCGCGCTTTTTACGGCGTGCACGAACGTAGACTCGGCGCGCTTACTACGGCGCGCACAACGCACAACTCGTCCATGCAAGGTAACCCACGTTCGTCTCGCCGCAGCGCAGAGTATGGCGAGGGGTCGATTCGAGTATTGAAAGGACTGGAGCCGGTCAGGCAGCGGCCCGGCATGTATACGCGTACCGAGAGCCCGCTGCATATTGTGCAGGAGGTGATCGACAATGCCTCCGATGAGATTTTGTCGGGATTTGGCACGCGCGTCGACGTTACGATGCACAAGGATGGCTCCATCAGCGTCGAGGATGATGGCCGCGGTATTCCGGTTGGGCTGCATCCTGAAGAAAAAGAGCCGGTTGTCGAAATCGTTTTCACGCGCCTGCATACCGGCGGCAAATTTGACAAGCGCGCCGGCGGCGCTTATTCGTTTTCCGGTGGCCTGCACGGAGTAGGCGTCTCGGTTACCAACGCGCTCGCGGCGCGCCTCGAAGTGACAGTCTGGCGCGATGCCAAGATGCACACGATCGTGTTTGCCGATGGCGATGTGATTCAGCCGCTGAAGTCGGTCTCGGCGAAGGCTTCGGGCAAATCGGCCGGCACGCGGGTCAAGGTGTGGCCTAACGCGAGGTATTTCGACACGCCGCAGATTCCGGTCGACGAATTAGAGCGGCTGCTGCGCAGCAAGGCAGTATTGCTGCCTGGCACCGAGATCACGCTCACCAACGAGAAGTCAACTCAGACGCAACGCTGGCGTTATTCGGGCGGCCTGCGCGAGTATCTGCTGGGCTCACTCGCAACTGATCCGATGCTGCCGCCATTCGAAGCGAGTGGCTTCGCCGGCGCTGATGATGCAACGTTTGCCGAGGGTGAAGGTGCAAGCTGGGTCATCGTGTGGACCGAAGACGGCGCGGTGACCCGCGAGTCGTACGTCAATTTGATACCGACATCTGCGGGCGGCACGCATGAAGCAGGCTTGCGCGAGGGTCTGTTCGGTGC
>JACCZX010000223.1 GCA_013695705.1 Burkholderiaceae bacterium
CTCGACGATGTGCGCGCGCGCATCGCGCTGGTGCCGCAGGACGCGGTGATTTTCTCGGCTGATGCGATGGAAAACATTCGCTACGGCCGGCCGTCGGCGACCGATGACGAAGTGATCGCCGCCGCACGGTCGGCCTTCGCCGACGACTTCATTCGCGCGCTGCCCGAGGGCTACCGCAGCTTCCTCGGCGAGCGCGGCGTACGTCTATCCGGCGGCCAGCGGCAGCGCATCTCGATTGCGCGCGCGATGCTGAAGAATGCGCCATTGCTGCTGCTCGACGAAGCGACCAGCGCGCTCGACGCCGAGAGCGAACAGATCGTGCAGCGCGCGCTGCAGGCTGCGATGTCGGGCCGCACGACGTTGGTGATCGCGCACCGGCTGGCGACCGTGCAGCGCGCCGACCGCATCATCGTGCTCGATCACGGCCGCATTGTCGAAGTCGGTCGGCACCATCAGCTGGTCGCGACCGACGGCTTGTACGCGCGACTCGCGGCGCTGCAGTTCGCAGCTTGATGCATCAGTAGAATTATCCCGATGCATCAGTACGAAGATTTCATGCGCCACGTGTTTGAGCGCGGCGTTGCCAAGAGCGATCGCACCGGCACCGGTACGCGCTCGTGGTTCGGCTATCAGATGCGGTTCGATCTGCAGCAGGGATTTCCGCTGATCACCACCAAGAAGCTGCACTTGCGGTCGATCATCTATGAGCTGCTGTGGTTTTTGCAGGGATCGAGCAACGTGCAGTACCTGCACGACCATCAGGTGACGATCTGGGACGAGTGGGCAAGCAAAGACGGCGAGCTCGGCCCGGTCTACGGTGTGCAGTGGCGCTCGTGGCCATCGCCCGACGGCGGCACGATCGATCAGATTTCGAACTTGCTGCGCGAGATCAAACAGAATCCCGACTCGCGGCGCCTGATCGTGTCGGCGTGGAACGTCGGCGACATTCCGAAGATGGCACTGCCGCCGTGCCATTTGCTGTTTCAGTTCTACGTCGGGCCCGCAGACTCGCCTGCGGCTCGGGGCAAGCTTTCGTGCCAGCTATACCAGCGCAGCTGCGACATCTTCATCGGCGTGCCATTTAACATTGCAAGCTATGCCTTGTTGACGCACATGGTCGCGCAGCAATGCGATCTCGACGTCGGCGATTTCGTCTGGACCGGCGGTGATTGCCACATCTACAGCAATCATTTCGATCAGGTGCGCGAGCAGTTGTCGCGCACGCCGCGCCCGTATCCGAAGCTCGTCATCAAAGGCAGACCGCAGTCGCTGTTTGATTATCGCTACGAGGATTTCGAGATCGAAGCGTACGACCCGCATTCGCATATCAAAGCACCGGTCGCCGTGTGATCACGCTGATCGCGGCATGCGCGCGCAATGGGGTGATCGGCCGCAACAATCAAATGCCTTGGAAAATTCCGGGCGAACAGGCGCAGTTCAAGCGGATCACGATGGGGCACGCGATCGTAATGGGCCGTAAAACCTGGGAGTCGATTGGGCAACCGCTGCCGGGTCGACGCAACATCGTCATCACACGCAATCCTCAATATCTCGCCGCTGGAGCCGAGGTCGTTGCCAGCCTCGACGAGGCGCTGGCGCTGACCGGTGCCGCCGAAGAAGTGTTCGTCATTGGTGGTGGAGAGTTGTACGTGGAGGCGATGCCGCGTGCGAATCGAATGTTGTTGTCCGAGATCGACGCCGAGTTCGAAGGCGACACGTATTTTCCACACTTCGATCGAAGACAATGGCGCGAGACGTGTCGCGAACACCACCCGCCGGCGAGCGACGAAAATTTCGGGTACTCGTTGGTTACCTACGAACGCTGATCTAAACCATGCCGGAAGGCCCATCGATCGTCATTCTGCGCGAGCAGGCCGCACCGTTTGCCCGCCGCAAAGTGCTCACCGTTGCAGGCAACAGCAAGCTCGACTTGCAGCGCATGAAAGGTCAACGTGTTACGGAATTTCGCAGCTGGGGAAAGCACTTTCTGATCTGCTTCCCGCGGTTCGCCATGCGCGTACACCTGCTGCTCTTCGGTAGCTATCGCATCAACGAACGCAGGCAAGCTGTGCCACGACTTTCTCTGGGCTTCATCAATGGCGAGTTGAACCTTTACGCCTGCGCGTTGAAGTACATCGACGGCGATCTGGACGACGCCTATGACTGGTGCGGCGATGTCCTGTCCGATGAGTGGAATCCTCGCGCCGCACGCCGCAAATTGAAGGCGCAACCCGACACGCTGGTGTGCGATGCGCTGCTCGACCAAAACGTATTTGCGGGAGTCGGCAACATCATCAAGAACGAGGTGCTGTTTCGTATTCGCCTTCACCCGGAAACTACGATTGGTGCGTTGCCTTCACGCAAGTTGAGCGAACTGATCACTCAAGCGCGCGAATACAGCTTCGACTTTTACCGCTGGAAACAGGCGTTTGTTCTTAAAAAACACTTTCTGGCGCACACAAAGAAAATCTGCTCCCGTTGTGCCATACCGCTACAGTTTCGGGCCCAGTTGGGGCGCAGTCAGCGCCGCAGCTTTTTCTGTGGTCAGTGCCAGCGACTCTATTGACAGATCTACCGGCGCGGTACGATCAGCGCAACACCAGCGGTCATTTTGGGTGACAGCATCTTGCCTTTTCGTAACAAATACATTTTCGCAATGGCAACCGTCGTGGCGGCCACGATTGTTCGGTGGCTGCTTGATCCGCTGCTCGGTTTCAACCTCACCCTCCTGACGTTCTACATCGCGGTTGCGATAACTGCCTGGTATCACGGATTACGGGCTGCGTTGCTGGCAAGCGCGCTCGGCTTCGTTGCCTCCTTTGCGTTGTTTGTGCCAAGCCATCCGGAGATGTCGCTGCGGCAAATCACGCACATGTATTGGGACGACTGGCTCCGCTATTTGGTTCTTACCGTCACCTTTGCATTGTTCGGGAAGGCGAAGAAAGAGGCGCTCGAACGCTCAGAAGTGCGGCGCGAAACATTGCAGGTCACGTTATCGA
>JACCZX010000228.1 GCA_013695705.1 Burkholderiaceae bacterium
CATCGGCTGACCCAACTGTTTTTCCATCTGCGCTGCTACCGTTCGAGCCAGGAAGTCCGAACCGCCACCGGCGGGATAAGGAACGATCCAGCGCACAGGTTTGGCCGGATAGGCCTGCGCAAAGAGCGCGCTCCACGGTGCCAGAAGCGCGGCCGCTGCGGTGCCAATCAACACATGGCGGCGAGTGGGATGGGGTGAAAGATGCGTCATCGGTAGTCTCCGGCGGAACGGACACAAATATACTTCCGTTACTGTCGACATCTGACATGTATCCATTTCATCTTGCCTTCCCGGTCACCTCGCTGGGCACGCGCGCGCGTTTTACGGCGAGTTGCTGGGTTGTTGAAGGGCGTTCGAGCGACGATTGGCTCGACTTGATCTGTACGGCCATCAGATCGCTGCGCATGTGGCGCCCGACGAACTCGGCTGCGGTGTTACCAATCCCGTCAATGGCGACGACGTGCCGGCGCGGCACGATGTTTTTAACCGCTCGCTGCGGCAACGCGCTCGAATTAAAGGCGTTTGCGTCGCCGACCGGTTGTTCGCGAAATAACCTGCTACCGCTCGGCGAAATCCGACACGCCGCGAAAGTTACCGCCGTGCGCGTCGCCTTCGGCCTGACCGGACTCGCTGGTACGTTGCTCTTCGCTCTTGCGCGGCTGGCCGCGTCCGGTCGTTTGCTGTAGTTCGTCAATGCGCATCGATGCCTGCGCCTTGGTTAAATTTTCGTCGAAGTCGACCTTGGCCTCTTCCGACAATGTTTTCAAATACGAGCGTTGCGCGCCGGTCATTGCCTCGTCACCGGTGGTCCAGTCCTCGGGGCGTTTTTCAGTATTGCTTTGATCGGACATTTGCTGCGTCTTTTTATCGGTCATCGTCTCATCCGTTTTTCAGGGTCGGGCGCATTGAACGGCAACCACCATACCCGGCGGTACATTAACGACTGATGACGCATCCCGTACTCGAACTCTTTCACCCCGCGGTCCAGGCTTGGTTCGCTTCCGCCTTTGCGGCGCCTACTGCGGCGCAGGTGCAGGCATGGCCAGCGATCAAGGCCGGTCAACACGTGCTGGTCGCCGCGCCGACAGGATCAGGCAAGACATTGTCGGCATTTCTGGCGGCGATCGACGGATTGGTGTGCGAAGGCATTGCGGGCGGGCTCGCCGACGAGACACACGTTGTCTACGTTTCGCCGTTGAAGGCGCTGTCGAACGATATTCAGAAGAATCTGGAGGCGCCGATCCAGGGAATTCGCGCCGAGCTCGAGAGGCTTGGGTTGCCCGACGTCGATATTCGCACTGTCGTTCGCACCGGAGATACGCCGCAGGCGGAACGCGCGAAAATGCGCCGGCGCGCGCCGCACATCGTCGTTACGACGCCGGAGTCGCTGTACATCCTGCTGACCAGTGCATCCGGCCGCAAGATGCTCGCGACCACGCGCACCGTGATCGTCGATGAGATTCATGCGGTCGCGCCGAACAAACGCGGTGCCCATCTTGCTCTCTCACTGGAGCGGCTACAAGCGCTCGCGGGGCGTGATCTGGTGCGGGTTGGGTTGTCTGCTACGCAGAAGCCGATCAGCGAGATCGCAAAGTTTCTGGTGGGCGCGCACGCGAAATGCACGATCGTCGACACCGGTCACGTCCGGCAGCGCGATCTCGCCATCGAGCTGCCGTCATCGCCGCTCGAAGCCGTGATGTCGGGTGATGTATGGCAGCAGGTTTACGACCGCATCGCAGAGTTGGTGCGTGAACACCGCACCACGCTGATCTTCGTCAACACGCGGCGCCTGGCCGAGCGCGCGGCGCGCTATTTGTCTGAACGGCTGGGCGAGCAAAACGTAACTGCGCACCACGGCAGCCTGGCGCGCGAGCAACGTTTGATGGCCGAGCAGCGGCTCAAGCGCGGCGAGCTGCGTGCGCTGGTTGCCACTTCATCGCTCGAATTGGGAATCGATATCGGCGACGTTGATCTCGTCTGCCAAATTGGCTCGACGCGTTCGATCGCCGCGCTACTACAACGTGTCGGCCGCTCCGGGCACGCGGTCGGCGGCGTCTCAAAGGGCCGGCTATTCCCGCTGTCGCGCGACGAGCTGTGCGAATGCGCCGCATTACTCGACTCGGTGCGCCTGGGCGAGCTCGATCAAATCAGCGTGCCGCACAAACCACTCGACGTGCTGGCGCAGCAGATCGTTGCCGAGGTTGCGCTGCAGGAGTGGCGCGAAGAGGAGTTGCTGGTGCTGTGCCAGCGCGCGTATCCATTCCGCGATCTGACGCGCGACGAGTTCAGCGAGATTGTGCTGATGCTGTCGGAAGGTTTCCACACGCAGCGCGGTCGGCGTAGCGCTCACATACACCGGGACGCGGTCAACGGTGTGCTGCGCGGACGGCGTGGGTCGGCACTCGCTGCCGTTACGTCCGGCGGCACCATCCCCGATACCGCGGACTACACGGTGATGCTGGAGCCGCAGGCGCAGGTGGTCGGTACAGTTAACGAAGATTTTGCAGTCGAATCGCTGGCGGGCGACGTATTTCAGCTCGGCAACACCTCGTACCGGATCATGCGAGTCGAGCGCGGCACTGTGCGCGTCGAAGACGCGAAGGGACAGCCCCCGAGCATCCCGTTTTGGCTCGGCGAAGCGCCGGGGCGCACGATTGAATTGTCGCAGTCGTTATCGAGGCTGCGTCAGACCATTGCGTCGTTGCTCGACCGCGATGGCCGAGCGGCAGCAATGGACTGGCTGACCGCAACGGTCGGTGTCGGCTTCAGCGCGGCCGAGCAAATCGTCGACTATCTGGCAGCCGCCAAGGCGGCACTGGGCGAGCTTCCAACCACCACCACGATTGCGCTCGAGCGATTCTTCGATGAGTCGGGCGGCATGCAATTGATCGTGCATGCGCCGCTGGGCAGCCGCATCAATCGCGCATGGGGACTGTCGCTGCGCAAGCGCTTCTGCCGCAAATTTGATTTCGAGCTGCAAGCCGCGGCCACTGAAGATGCAATCGTCCTGTCGCTGGCAAGCAGCCATAGTTTTCCGCTGCAAGACGTCGCGCATTACTTATCCGCGAAAACTGTGCGGCCGCTGCTGGTACAGGCGCTGCTCGATGCGCCGATGTTCGGCACGCGCTGGCGCTGGAACGCCGGCTTCGCGCTCGCGCTGCTGCGTTTTCGCGGCGGCCACAAAGTCGCGCCTCAGCTGCAACGTATGGCATCTGAAGACTTGTTAGCGGCGATTTTCCCGGATCAACTGGCGTGCGGCGAGAACATCGTCGGTGACCGCGAGATACCCGATCACCCGCTGGTGCGGCAGACCATCGACGACTGCCTGCACGAAGCGATGGACATCGACGGCCTGGAACGCGTGTTGAGCGGAATCGAGCGCGGTGAGATCAATGTGATCGCGCGCGACTTGACTGAACCGTCACCGCTTGCGCTCGAAATTCTCAGCGCGCGGCCGTACGCGTACCTGGATGACGCGCCGCTGGAAGAGCGCCGCACGCAGGCGGTGCTGACGCGGCGCTGGATTGACGCTGAAACCGCGAGCGATCTCGGCAAGCTCGACGCCGATGCAATCCACCGGTTGCGCGCAGAAGTGTGGCCCGAGCCACGCAGCGCGGATGAGTTGCACGACGCGCTGATGAGCTTCGGGTTCTTCAGCGATAAGGAAATCAAAGCGCAGGCCGGATGGCGGCTGTTGATCGACGAGCTTGCCGCCGCGAAGCGCGCGACGCGGTTGAGCGCCAACGCGATCTACGTTGCTGCCGAGCGACTGCCCGAGTTCGACGCACTGTTTGCTGGCGCAGAACATGTCCCGAGCATCGAAGCGCCGCTTGACTATCGCAAGCCGTGGACGCGTGATGACGCGCTCGTAGAAATCCTGCGCGACCGGCTACAAGGCCTCGGCCCGGTGACCGCAGAATCGCTGGCCACGTCGCTTGGCCTCACAAGCAGCGAGGTTGCGGCTGCGCTTGCGCGACTCGAAGCCGAGGGCTCGGTGATGCGCGGACAGTTCACGCCGAGCACCGATCTCTCAACACCGATCGTCGAATGGTGCGAGCGGCGGCTGCTGGCGCGCATTCATCGTTACACGGTCAATCGGCTGCGCAAGGAGATCGAGCCGGTCGAAGCGCGCGACTTCATGCGCTTTCTCTTTGAATGGCAGCGCGTCGCGCCGGAAGCACGGGTGGAAGGTGCAGACGCGGTAGCGAACATCGTGTCGCAGCTCGAAGGATTCGAGGCGCCGGCCGCCGCGTGGGAAACCGAAATCCTGCCGGCGCGAGTCAACGAATACGATCCCGCGTGGCTCGATGAACTGAGCCGCGCCGGCCGCGTCGTGTGGACGCGCATCGCGCCGCTCAGCACAAACAACCGCGCAAACGGCGAGCGTGCACCGAGCCCGGTGCGCACCACGCCGATCGCTCTTGCGTCGCGACGCAATCTCAGCATCTGGGCCGGGCTTGCGCCCGACGGTGCGCACGTAGCGCTGACGGCCAACGCGCAACAGGTCGAACAGTTCATCACGGCGCACGGCGCGTCATTCTTCGAAGAGATCGTTGAGGGCACAACATTGTTGCGCACGCAGGTCGAGCAGTCGCTCGCAGAGCTCGTCGCTCAGGGGTTGCTCAACGCGGATAGCTTCGGCGGCTTGCGTGCGCTGCTCGTGCCATCCGATCGGCGCCGCGTCTTCGATGGGCAAAAGCGCCTGCGGCGCACGGCGCTGTTCGGCATTGAGGATGCGGGCCGCTGGGCGCTGGTGCGAAAGAAGCGTGCTCCGGAAGGCGCAGACATCGTCGAGCACGTGGCTCGCACGCTGCTGCGCCGTTATGGCGTCGTGTTCTGGCGCCTGGTCGCGCGCGAGGCGGCGTGGCTGCCGCCGTGGCGCGAATTGTTGCGCTGCTATCGCAGGCTTGAAGCGCGCGGCGAGATCCGCGGCGGCCGCTTTGTCGCCGGATTATCGGGCGAACAATTCGCAGCGCCCGAAGCGATCGGACTGTTGCGCGACATGCGGCGGCGCCTGCCGACGGGAGCACTGGTGAGCCTGAGCGGCGCCGATCCTTTGAACCTGGTCGGCATTCTTAGCCCCGGCCCGCGCTTACCGGCGTTGACCGGTAACCGCGTGCTCTACCGCGACGGCGTGCAGATTGCAGTACTTGTTGCCGGTGACCCGCGCTTCCTCGAACAACTTGCGCCCGAAGCGCAATGGG
>JACCZX010000236.1 GCA_013695705.1 Burkholderiaceae bacterium
ATTAAATGTTTTCATGCTGCTCTCCAGGGACCGCGACACGGTGCCGCGCATCAGAGAAGTTTCAGGTCCGCGGCCCCACGGGTCGCCCACCAATTCGGCAGGAAAGATGTGAATATCCGACGTGACGCATGACTAAGCGATATCGGAAACGAACGTGACAGCGGCCGGTCGCGCCGATCTGCTGGTTGTCGGCGCGAGCTTCGCCGGCGTCGCGTGCGCGACAGAAGCCGCCCGCGCCGGGCTGCGTGTGATCCTCATCGAGCGCAAGACCGATGCCGGCGACAAACTGCACACCACCGGCATCGTCGTCAAGGAGGCCGCCGATGAAATTGAGCGGCTTGGGCACTTTGCGCCGGAGCTGATTCGCCCGATTCGCGGCGTGCGGCTTTACGGCTCGAGACTTGCCAGCGTCGCGCTCGATTCGCCGGGCTACTTCTTCCTTGCCACCGATACGCCGAATCTGATGCGTTGGTTGATTGAGCAAGCGATAAACGCAGGCGTCGACGTGCGCCTTGGCACGCTTTTTACCGGTGCACAGCGCGAGACCGGCGGTGTCGTGGTGGACAATATCGGTCCAGTGCGATTCATCGTCGGCGCCGATGGCCCAACATCGAAAGTCGCGCGCACGTTCAACCTTGGCTTGAATCGCGAGTTCCTGTTTGGCGTTGAAGCCGAGTTAACGGGCGTTTCGCTGCCAGAACCCGAGCGCTTGCATTGCTTTCTCGATCGCCGCCTTGCGCGCGGTTATATCGGCTGGGCGTTCGATGGCGTCGGTGTCACGCAAATCGGTTTGGCTGCGAGGCAGCGGCATGGCCGCGATAAGGTGGATCTCGACGCGTTCATCGCCAAGCTCGGACAAATCTTCGATCTGGCATCGATGAAAGTCGTCGCGCGGCGTGCCGGCTTGATACCGATTGGAGGCCCGGTTGATCCCATCGCCGGCGATAGAGTGTTGCTGGTGGGCGATGCAGCAGGACTGGTATCGCCGCTGACCGCGGGCGGCATTCACACCGCTCTCGAATCCGGTCGCGCGGCGGCGGTGGCGATTGCTACCGCGCTCGCTCACGATAGCGGCGGCGCGCTCTCCACAACAATCGACGTGCCACAGTTTGCAGCCAAGCGCCTGCTACGCAAAGCTTTTGATTTGTTTCAGAGTGATCGGTTGTTCGACGCTCTGCTCAACACGGGCGCACTCGCTATCGCTGCACGTCTTGTTTACTTCCACCGGCGCGGGTTGTTATCGGCGGGGGCATGGCGAGATCTGCTGCGCCGATAGGTCATTTGCTTCATTGCTTTCCATAACGCGCAGCAGCAACGCGAGTTCGCCAAGTGCAGCGACCGACAATGGCTCGACGACGACTGCATCGGTCATAGAGCGCAACCAGGTGATCTGCCTTTTCGCCAATTGGCGAGTGCTGGCAATGCTGGCGGATCGAAATTCATCGAAGGTGCATTTGCCTTCTTCAAACGTCCATGCCTGCCGGTAGCCGACACTGCGCATCGAAGGCAGGTCAGGGCTCAGGTCACTGCGTGCGCGCAATGCGCGAACTTCTTCGAGCAGGCCGGCATCGAGCATGGCATCGAAGCGCTGCGCGATGCGCCGATGCAATTGCGCGCGATCCGCCGGCAGCAACGCAATCGTCGTCAGATTCAGTAACGGCGGCGTGTCTGCTCCAAGCAGATCGGACATCGGCGTGCCGGTGACTTCGTAGATTTCGAGCGCTCGTTGAATCCGTTGGCCGTCGTTCGGCTTAAGCCGCGCTGCGGTTATGCAGTCGACTTGCGCAAGCCGCGCATGGAGCGCCGGCCAGCCGAGCCGCGTTGCTTCGGCTTCGATCCGTGCGCGCACGTGCGGGGCGGCCGCCGGCAGGTTTGACAGTCCTTCGCGGAGTGCCTTTGCGTACAGCATTGTTCCACCCACCAGCAATGGCAGCTTCCCCCGTTTGCGCAGGTCTCGAATCGCGACCGTCGCGTCGCGCACGAAATCAGCCGCCGAATACGGGTCGGCCGGATCGCGGATATCGATGAGGTGATGTGGCACTGTCGCGCGCTCTGCCGCACTCGGCTTCGCCGTGCCGATGTCCATTCCCCGATACACCTGCGCCGAATCGACCGACACAATCTCGAGGGGAATTAATTCCGCCATCTGCATTGCGAGCGCGCTCTTGCCGCTTGCCGTGGGACCGAGCAGCAGAACAGCATCGACCGCGTCAGCCATGAATCGAGATGTCACCGTCCCTGCGCACCAGCGTGAACGCGATCGTCGCCGAGGCGAGTGCGCAGGCGCAGATCGTCAACGTCAGCGGATACACGGTGCCGTTGTAGCTCGCGCCGATCCATATGCCGATCAGCGTTGCGACCAGCATCATGATGAAGCCGAGCAGGGCGGCAGCGGCGCCGGCCGCGTGCGGGAACGGTGCGACAGCACCTGACTGCAC
>JACCZX010000241.1 GCA_013695705.1 Burkholderiaceae bacterium
ACGATTGATTCGTGGCGCGCTGCAAAGCGATCCGCACGTTCTCGAGCACTGTCAGATGTGGAAACACCGACGAAATCTGAAACGAACGGACGATGCCGCGGCGTGCAACCTGCACCGGCGAGTCGCCGGTGATGTCGGTACCGTTGAAAAAAATGTGTCCGCGGGTCGGCGTCAGGAACTTGGTCAGCAGATTGAAGCAGGTGGTTTTGCCGGCCCCATTGGGGCCGATTAACGCGTGAATCGTTCCGCGCTGAACCTTCAAGTTGACGTCATCGACCGCTACAAAGCCCTTGAATTCCTTGGTGAGGCTGCGGGTTTCAAGGATGACATCGGTAGCACTCATCGGGAGCGGAAGTATCTGCAAAAAGCACGGGTCTTGCAAGCCCGCGAGCCCCGAGCTTTCCCCGGGGGTACGGAGAACCAGGTACCGAGCGCCGGACCGCCTAGCCGCGTGCTAATCGGCGCTCGAAGCCTTGCCTGGTTTGTGCGAACTCAGGCGGCAACCGCTGGTGCAGGATGTCGAACAGATCAGAATGCAACGCGATTTCTTCGCGCCAATCGTCGGCGTCGATCGATGTGATTTCATCGAACTTTTGCTGCGGAAAATCGAGGCCGTCCCACGTGATGTCTTTGTAGCGCGGAGAAACTCCAAGCGCATGCTCGACGCCGTCGGCTTCGCCGTCGACACGATCGACAATCCATTGCAGCACGCGCATGTTTTCACCAAAACCCGGCCAGATGAATTTGCCGTCGCGATCGGTGCGAAACCAGTTGACGGTAAAAATTTTCGGTGGCGCGACTGCGTTGGCGGCAAGCTTGGCGCCGAGCGCCAGCCAGTGGCCGAAATAATCGCCCATGTTGTAGCCGCAAAACGGAAGCATCGCGAACGGATCGCGCCGCAACACACCTTGGGCACCGGCTTGCGCAGCCGTCGTCTCCGAACCCATCGTCGCTGCCATGTAAACGCCTTCAACCCAGCTGCGCGCCTCGGTTACCAGCGGAACGGTGGTCGAGCGGCGACCGCCAAACAAAATCGCATCGAGCGGGACGCCGTTTGGATTCTCCCAGTCATCGTCAATGGCAGGGCACTGCGCCGCCGGCACCGTAAAGCGGGCATTCGGGTGCGCCGCGTTGCGCCCCGCCTTACCGTCTGCGGGCGTCCAGTCGTTGCCCTGCCAGTCGACCAGATGTGAGGGCGGCGGGCCCATGCCCTCCCACCACACATCTCCATCATCGGTAAGCGCAACATTGGTGAAGATCACGTCTTCCCGCAGTGTCGCCATCGCGTTGCGATTGGTGCTTTCCGATGTGCCGGGGGCGACTCCGAAAAATCCCGCTTCCGGATTTATTGCATACAGCCGGCCGTCCTTTCCCGGCTTGATCCACGCGATATCTTCGCCGACTGTGGTCACGGTCCAACCGGCAAACGCCGGCGGCGGAATCAGCATCGCAAAATTGGTCTTTCCGCACGCCGACGGGAAGGCCGCGGCGATGTGATATTTCCTGCCCTCCGGCGAAGTCACTCCGAGGACTAGCATGTGTTCGGCCAACCACCCCAACCCGTCGGTTTGCGCCCCGTCGCGCGCCATCGTCGAAGCAATCCGCAGCGCGAGGCATTTTTTCCCGAGCAGCGCATTGCCGCCGTAACCCGAACCGTACGACCAGATTTCGCGCGTGCGCGGAAAGTGAACGATGTACTTGGTCGAGTTACACGGCCATGGCACATCCTTTTCACCTCGGCGCAAAGGCCGTCCAACCGAATGCAGGCAGGGAACAAATTCACCGTCTGCCCCCAGCGCATCGATTGCCGCGCGACCCATGCGCGTCATGATCCGCATGTTGACGACAACATAGGCACTATCTGAGATCTCGACGCCGATCTGCGAAATGTGACTACCTAGCGGGCCCATTGAAAATGGGATGACATACATGGTGCGCCCGCGCATCGAACCGGCAAAAAGCCCGTTCAAGGTGGCGCGCATGGCGGCCGGTTCGATCCAGTTATTGGTCGGCCCCGCGTCATCCTCGGTTTCGCTGCAAATGTAGGTCCGATCCTCCACCCGCGCGACGTCGGAAGGATCGGACAGGGCGAGGAAACTGCCGGGCCGCTTGCTCGCGTTCAGCCTGCGAAAGGTGCCGGCTTTTACAAGCTCGTCGCACAGCCGCTCATATTCCTGTTGCGAGCCGTCACACCAAACGACGCGATCAGGCTGCGTCAGCTGGGCGACTTCATTAACCCAAGATTTAAGCTTCTTGTTCGTAACGTACAAAGGAGCGGCTGCCACCCCCGCCAACACTGCGCTCATACCTTGCCTCCTAATTAGCCGCTTCGTCGACCCGCGAAGCTCATACGTTGCAAGCACCGAGCCGGATATTCTAGCCGGCCGCGCACACCGGCCGACAGTGCTGCGCTGCGGCGAATGAGGGGCCAAAAAAAGGCCCGCATCGCGGGCCTTTGCACGTTCAAGCAAGTGTCAATTAACGATATCAATCTCAACCGCTTGCGGGCCTTTTTGCCCCTGCTGCACCTGATATTCGACCTTTTGATTTTCGGCCAAGGTGCGAAATCCCTTGGCTTTGATCCCGCTGTAATGCGCAAATAGATCGGCGCCTCCGTCATCGGGCTTTATAAAGCCGAAGCCTTTGCTCTCGTTAAACCACTTCACTGTGCCTGTCGGCATTGATTCACTCCGGAGAACCACGGGAAGCGCCCGCGACGCGCAAGCGAAGGCTGTAGGAATTGCGAGGAGTACTGCGACAGGAACGGTGACGGTGCGTGGTGGCACCCACCCGGCGAGGCAATGTCTTGCGAACTCATCAAAGGAATGATGGAGTGATCCACAGCGGTAATCGACTGCGATTTGACGCTACACCAGCGATTGTGAAAAAGCTAGACGGTTGCCGAACAATAATTACGGTTGCCAGGGTCGAACTATGTCGGCGGGCAGCAGTGAATACTGAGCGGCGTCGAATCGCGCCTCGCCCTGAACGATGCCGTGCCGCGTCACTCCCTCGAAGCTGGCGCCGGCGCGCTCAGCGGCGCGGCGACTCGAACTATTGTCAATGCGTATCCGAATCGACGCACGCGCCAGCTTGAGCTCGTTGAAGGCAAACGCGGCAATCGCACGCATCGCCGTACTGGCGACACCACGGCCGCGCGCATTGGCGCGTACCCAGTATCCGAGATCGGCCTCACGCTTACCGTAGAGCAGCACATCGTGCAGACCGGCGCCGCCTAGTAGCGCGCCATCCTCCTTGCTTCGAATCAACATAGGAAAAGCCGTCTGGCTGCTCCACATTTGATCGGCAGCGGTAAACCAGCGTTCAACATCGGCTGCACCGTAGTCGGCGTGGCACCACGGCATCCAGCGGACAAGAGTGGCTTTCGATTCAATCACTGCCTGCAAAAACTCGCGAGGGTCAGGATTCGAAGCAGCCACCAGCGGCGCGAGCTCAATCCGAGGAACTTGCACGGGACGGATCCATCCATCGTTGCCAGAAGCGATACATAACGCCGATCGTCAGCAGCAGAGCAAGCAGTCGCAGGGTGTGAAATGCGGTGACGATCGGCACACCGAGCTGCAGCGCTTGCGCCGTCAGCGCCATCTCGCCGATACCACCGGGCGTCGTCGCCACGGTGGCCGTCGCCCACGACAATCCGGAGCCTCGTGCGAGCAGCGCCCCGAAACACGCCGCCAGCAGCATGTACAGGAGACTGATCAGCGCCACGGCCGACAAAAACCGCGGCGCGGCCCGAAAAAATTCCGGTGTAAAGCGCGATCCGAGCGAAACGCCAATCAGCAATTGGCCGGCGTTGATCACCACTGTCGGCAAACTGGAAATGCTGTTGCCGGTGGCGGTGATGATTGCAACCGCCAATAGCGGGCCGATCATCCAGCTGTTGGGCGAGTTGAGCC
>JACCZX010000245.1 GCA_013695705.1 Burkholderiaceae bacterium
GCCATTATCGACGGCTCACCGGCTACGTCGAGCAGGCACGCGCGGCGGGCGCGACGATCGTGCCGTTGTTCAATGGCGCCGATCGCAACGACGGCAAGCATCGGCTCGCACCGGCCCTTTTGGTCAACCCGTCGCTGACCCTCGACGTGATGCGAGACGAAATCTTCGGCCCGCTGTTGCCCGTGATTCCGTACGACGAAGTAAAGGAAGCGATTGCGTTCGTCAACGCGCAGCCGCGCCCGCTTGCGATGTACTGGTTCGACAACGACGCTCGGCGCGCGGAATCAGCTTTGAAAAACACGCACGCCGGCGGCGTGTGCTTCAACGAAACTTTGATGCACGTCGCGCAGGAGGACCTGCCGTTTGGCGGCGTCGGCCCGTCGGGCATGGGTCATTATCACGGCCGTTGGGGATTCGATACGTTCAGCAAGCTGACCCCGGTGTTTCGCCAGTCGCGCTTTAACGCGATGAAACTGTTCCTGCCGCCGTACCGGCCTCATGTGGCGAGGATGTTGCGATTGATGAAGCGGTTTTGATCGCGCAAACGATGCAATCAATCAGGATTGCGCGCGCTCTTGACGGTAATCGACAACGTATTGATGTTGGCAAACGCACTGGCGTCGTCGAAGTCCACCGCCACCACATCGAGCGATTCGAGCCAACGATGCAGCGCGCGCTCGCCGCGCGCGATTAGCGAGGCAAGCGGTTCGACCGCGCTGGTATTCACCAGCGCAAATACCGGCTGCAGCCGTTCGCATACGCGAGCACACCCCGCAACGGCGGATGCCGCGAGTGTCACGCTCGCCAGGCGCTGCACCAAGTCGATTGGTAATGCCGGCGCATCACACGACACGATTGCTACCCATTCGGTGCGCGCGCGCCGCAATCCACTCAGCACGCCGATCAGCGGCCCTGCATACTGCTCTGCGTGCGCTTCGTCCTGCACGACCGTGCCGAGCGCTGCATAGCGTTCCAGGTTGCGATTGGCCGAAATCAGCAGCGGCCCAACCTGCGGCGCGAAGCGCTCGACTACGCGAACGATCAGTGGAATGCCGTCGTGCACGACCCAGCCTTTGTCGGCACCGTCCATTCGCTCACCGCGTCCGCCGGCAAGGATCAGGCCGGTGATGTCGGGCATTCTGTTGGTGCGTGCGCTCAGCCGCCGATGTACGACATCTCGACTTTCGGCGTCGTCACGGTCGCTTCGCTGCGCTGCTCCGAGTACCGGTCTGCGCGGCCGCTCCATATGTGGGCGATGGTGGAGTCGATCTGTCGATCCGCGGACGACGCTGGTAGACCATTGCCGCGCAGCAGCGCGCGCAAGTCGTGACCGTGGTTAGCAAACAGACAAAGATAAAGCTTGCCCTCGGTCGACAGCCTCGCGCGCGTGCAATCACGACAGAATGCGTGCGACACACTGGAGATGACGCCGATTTCGCCCTGCCCATCGCGATAGCGCCAGCGCTCAGCGACTTCACCGGGATAGTTGGCGCCGATTGGTTCGAGCGCAAAGTCGGCGGCGATACGTTGCACCACTTCTGCCGAAGGCACCACCTCATCCATGCGCCAACCGTTCGACGTGCCGACGTCCATGTATTCAATGAATCGCACTATGTGGCCGCTGCCCCGGAAATGGCGCGCCATAGGGACGACCTCATGCTCGTTGACGCCGCGTTTGACCACCATGTTGATCTTGATCGGCGACAGGCCTGCAGCGGCCGCTGCGTCAATGCCCGAGAGAACGTCGCGCACCGGAAAATCGACGTCGTTCATGCGCCGGAATATCGTGTCATCGAGTGCGTCGAGCGAAACGGTAATCCGCTTCAATCCCGCTGACGCCAGTTGCGCAGCCTTGCGCGCGAGCACCGAGGCATTGGTCGTGAGCGCTATGTCGAGTTCGACACCGTCGTGAGTCTTTATCGGCGCCAGCATTGCAATCAACTTGTGCAAATCCTTGCGCAGCAACGGCTCGCCGCCGGTTAATCTGATCTTTTCAACGCCGTGACGCACAAACGAACGGGTCAGCTGTGCAATTTCCTCAAACGTGAGCAAGTCGGCGTGTCGCATGAAACGATAGTTCGAATCAAACACTGCCTTCGGCATGCAATACGTGCATCTGAAGTTGCAACGGTCGGTGACCGAGATGCGCAGGTCGCGAAGCGGACGACCGAGCCGGTCCGCGACTTCGCCGTGGGCAAGTAGTTCGCCGGGCATGCGCGGTGGCAGCAGCGTAGTGCGAACATCGATCAGTGGAATGACACGGCCTGTCATGCAGGTGATGTTACCGGTTGAGGCATTCGGCAATCGCTGCCTGTCGCAATGTGCTGAGCCGGCGGACGCCCTATGTGGGTGTCGCGACCGGCTGCGGGCTGTAGGGTTACTGGTAACGCTGTCTAGGCATTCGCGCGATCCTGCTTGCCGCCCTGGGTTTCGATCTGCACCAGAGGCGCCTCCTCAAGCGGTGGCAGCACCGGCCGTTCGCGCGCTGCGCGTTTCGGCGTTGACTGCGCCGCCATTTTCGCCTGCGCATCGGCATGTTTCTCGCTCGCGGTTTGTACCAGCATCAGGCCCGCGCTTTCCAGAACGGATTCCAGTTCATCGATCGGCAGCGGCGCCGGTTGCACCACCGGCAGAGAAATGATGATCGGCGCAGTGACCAGCGGCGGCATGCGCACTGCGGTGATGTTGGTCACGACGATCTTTTCCGCCGGCGCATCGGTTGCAGGAAACGACACTTCTGCAGTCTGCATGTCGGTAGCTGACATTAGAGACGGTTGATGTTGCGGATGACTTAGCAACGCTTGTTCCACCGGCTGTGCGTCAGCGCGATCGTCTGCATCGCTTATCTCAGTGTGGTCGGCGCCGTTAGTGGTTGAAGCTGCAACAGACCCCGAGTCGCCGTCGCCAGTCTCGCTGCGAGTACCGCGGCCACGCCGGCGCCGTCTGCGACCGCGCTGTTCTTTCTGTCCTTCAGCGCCTCCTGTATCGGGCACAACTGCATCCGAGGTAATCATGGTGTCGGCAGACACCACTGACGGCGAAGGACCGATGTCCTCTGGCATCGTGACGCGCTCGGCTGGCTCAGCAACGACCGGCCTGTCTCTTTCCGGCCGATTGCGCGACCTGCGCTTGTCGCCCGATTCGTCCACCGCACGCACTTCCTCCGGCGCACGCTCGGAACGTCTCTTGTTATCAGTCTTCGACACCCCGGTTGCGGTGCGCGGCTCACCACGGCGTTTCGAATCGACCTCACCGTTACGCCCGTCACCATCTCGCTTGCCTTCGCGCGGTTCACTCGTCTTGCCGTCACGCCGACCATCACGCCGACCATCACGGCGCCCGTCGCCATTGCTGCGGCCGCCGCGCCGGTGTTCAGACGGACGATGTTCGTTCCGAGTGGATTTCTCCCGCACCGGCGCAGCGGGCACTACGATCGGCGCGGGCTCTGACACATCGCTGCCGGTGAAGAATGCAACGATGCGGTCCCACAGACTTATGGTGTTCGACGCCAGCGCAACCGGAACCGCAGTGACGATTTGTACCGGTACCGGCGCGGGCGTTTCGGGCACGATGCCCTTGACTACCGCTTCCTGCCGCGTACGGGCGCGCTCATCGTCAGCTTTGCCACCTAGATAAGGCGTGTCGGTGCTCGGCGCGAGTTCGGCCGCGCGCTCAAAGCTCGCCTTGGGCACTTCGAGCCGTGCATCGTCATGCCGCAAACGCTCGATGTGATAGTGCGGTGTCTCGATGAACTTGTTCGGGATCAGCACGACCGATAGTCGCAGGCGCGCTTCAATCTTTGCAATGTCGGTGCGCTTTTCATTCAGCAGGTAGCTGGCAACCTCGACCGGCACCTGCGCATGAACTGCCGCGGTGCCTTCCTTCATGGCTTCTTCCTGCAGGATGCGCAGGATGTGCAGCGCAGAGCTCTCGGTGTCGCGTATCACGCCGACACCGTTGCAGCGTGGGCACGTCACATGACTGCCTTCATTCAACGCGGGACGGATCCGCTGGCGCGACAGCTCCATTAACCCGAAGCGCGAGATCTTGCCCATCTGCACGCGGGCACGGTCGTAATGCAGCGCATCCTTCAAACGGGTTTCTACCTGGCGCTGATTTTTCAAATCCTCCATGTCGATGAAGTCGATGACAATCAGCCCGCCGAGGTCCCGCAGGCGCAACTGCCGCGCCACTTCGTCAGCCGCTTCCATATTGGTTCGCATCGCGGTTTCTTCGATGTCCGAACCCTTGGTGGAGCGTGCGGAGTTGACGTCGACCGACACCAGCGCTTCGGTGTGATCGACCACGATCGAGCCACCGGAAGGCAGCGGCACCTGGCGCGAATATGCGGTCTCGATCTGATGCTCGATCTGAAAGCGCGAGAACAGCGGCACGTCGTCCTGATATCGCTTCACGCGCTGCAGGTTGTCTGGCATCACGTGCGCCATGAACTGCCGCGCCTGTTCGTAGATGTCGTCAGTGTCGACCAGGATCTCGCCAATTTCCGGATGGAAATAATCGCGAATCGCGCGAATCACCAGATTTGATTCTTCGACGATCAAAAACGGAGCAGGATTGGCGCGCTTCAGTCGCTGGCCGTCGGGTCCGTTGACGCTGTCCACATACGTGTTCGTCTTGGTGCCGTCCGCGCCCGTCACGGGCAGTTCGAACTGCGCATGGCCTGCGCCTTCGATCGCACGCCAAAGCTTCATCAGGTAGTTCAAGTCCCACTGCAGCTCTTCCACCGTGCGGCCGATACCCGCGGTGCGCGCAATGATCGACATGCCCGTTGGCAGATCGAGTTGGTCCATCGTCTCGCGCAACTCCTGCCGGTCTTCGCCCTCTATGCGGCGCGATACCCCACCACCGCGCGGGTTGTTCGGCATCAGCACCAGGTAACGCCCCGCCAGCGAGACAAACGTCGTCAGCGCCGCGCCTTTGTTGCCGCGCTCCTCCTTCTCGATCTGAACGACGAGTTCCTGGCCCTCTTTCAACGCATCCTGAATGCGCGCGGTACGCACGTCGACGCCGTCGCGGAAGTAAGTCTTGGAGACCTCTTTGAAGGGCAGAAAGCCGTGGCGTTCCTCGCCATAGTCAACGAAGCACGCTTCCAGGCTGGGTTCGACGCGCGTGATGACAGCCTTGTAGATGTTCGACTTGCGCTGTTCGCGTCCGGCAGATTCGATATCGATGTCGACCAGCCGCTGGCCGTCGACGATTGCCACGCGCAACTCTTCTGCGTGCGTGGCATTGAATAACATGCGTTTCATCAGCACTCCCTGCGCCTTCGGAGTTCATCCTGGCGCTGTTGTTGTGCTGAAACGAAGCGAACGCGAAACTAGAGTTTCAGGTCTGGAAAACGCAGGCCGCCGGCGTCGCAAATGCGCGGGCGGGCAGCTTGTGCAGTGTGCATAATTAAACGACGCGCGGTCACCCATCGGCCGGCGCCAGCAAGGCGCGGCTTGAACTTGTCAACGTGGGGGGCGGATCGCATGGAGCACTGTTCCGGAGGCCTGGTCTCTTTGTTCTGGTCCGAACGACTCGTTTCAGCAGATCCGGCACAGCGCCGGACCGAGTGCAGCCGCCGCCATCATCAACAAGACAAAGCAGCGACTGCGAATTCAAGAGGTGAAACCACCTCGACATGCCGTGGACGCTGAGCGTCGGCCGGCGCCTGTGCGCAATGAGCGCAGCTACAATTTCCGCGTGCGGGGGTTATCGGAAGGTTTCTTCTAGATGTCCCACCGCGCGAGTATAGGCAAGATGGGCATTGCACGTAAAACTGGAAAATCAGGGTTAAACGAGTCGGAGCCGGATGCGGGCGCCACTGACCTTGCTTCATACCGCGCGTCGTATCGAACGATCGGGCCCGAGTCTGAGGGCCAGCGGCTCGACAATTATCTGATCCGCATCGCCAAGGGGGTGCCCAAGAGCCACGTTTACCGCATCGTGCGGCAAGGTGAGGTAAGGGTAAACAAAGGTCGGGCATCGGCCGACTACCGCCTCGCGGCGGGGGACCAGGTGCGAATCCCGCCGCTGCGGATCGCGGAGCAGGCGCCGACACGCAACTTCGCTTTTTCGGGTGCTGCCATGCCGCCGATTCTGTTTGAGGACGAGCATGTGATGGCGGTCGACAAGCCCGCCGGGCTTGCTGCGCACGGCGGCAGCGGCATTTCTTATGGGTTGATCGAGCGTGTGCGCGGTGCGCGTCCGAACCAGCCTTTTCTGGAGCTGGTACATCGACTCGATCGTGAAACATCTGGCATCCTGCTGCTTGCCAAGTCGCGCCGCGCTCTGCTTTCACTGCACGAAGACCTGCGCGAGGGCCGGCTCGAAAAGCGCTATTCGGTGCTGGTCAAGGGCGATTGGGTCAATGGCCGGCAGCACGTTCGCTTGCCGCTCATCAAATATGTGAACGGGCACGGCGAGCGCAGAGTGATCGTCGACGCCGAGGGCATGGAATCGCATACGGTCTTCAGTTTGACCCGGCGCTTCGGAAATTTTTCATTGCTCGAAGCCGACCTCAGGACCGGCCGCACTCATCAAATTCGGGTCCATCTTGCTCATCTTGGATTCCCCGTGCTGGGCGATGACAAGTATGGAGACTTTGAGTTGAACAAGCGCGTTGGCCGCGGAGGCGTAGCGCCTGGCCAGCCGCGTCTAGCGCGTATGTTCCTGCATGCTGGCAGTGTGCAATTCGCACACCCTGTAACGGGCTACCCTATGTTGCTTAAGGCGCCGCTGCCCGTCGAATGCTCGGATTTTCTACAAGGGTTGCAAGGGCTCGATGCGCCGCTTTGATCTGATCGTGTTCGATTGGGACGGCACGATCGTCGACTCGACTGCGAAAATCGCGGCGTGTATTCGCAGCGCTGCGGCCGATCTCGCACTAACGGTGCCAACGTTGGAACAGGCAAGCCATGTCATCGGTCTGGGACTTCTCGATGCCTTGTCGCATGCGGTGCCCGGTTTAGCTACCGAGCGCGCCGAAGAGTTTTCGGCGCGCTATCGCCATCATTATCTGGCGTGCGAGCCCGGGATCGTAGTGTTCAAAGGCATGGAGGCGATGCTTGACGCGCTTGTCTCAAGCGGTATTTCGTTGGCAGTGGCGACCGGAAAAACGCGTCGCGGATTAACGCGCGGCTTTGAGTCGACCGGCCTGGGTTCCCGGTTCGCATCGTCGCGCTGCGCGGACGAAGCGCAATCGAAGCCGCATCCTGCGATGTTGCTCGAACTTGCGAGCGAGTTCGACATTCCGGTTCAGCGGATGCTGATGATCGGCGATACCACGCACGATTTGCAGATGGCGGCGGCAGCTGGGGTCAGCAGCGTTGGCGTGACCTACGGCGCGCATCTGCACTCGCATCTGGAGCCGCACACGCCACTTGCGCTGATGGGGTCGGTGGCAGATCTGCACTCATGGCTGATAGCGAATCGTTAATCGATATTTGCGAGTCATCCGCGTTGCTTAACGGTGGGCGTGGCGTTCGCTTCGAAGTCGATGTTGGAGGGCGTAATGCGCCGGCGTTTGCGGTGCGCTACGGCGGTCGCGCATTCGCCTATCTAAACCGCTGCGCGCACGTTTCGATGGAGCTCGACTGGCTGCCGGGAATGTTTTTCGATTTCGATGCCGAGCACCTGATGTGCGCAACGCATGGTGCGTTCTATGACCCGGTGACCGGCGCTTGTCGCGGCGGCGCGTGCGCGGGTTATGGCGGATTGCGTACGTTGGTGGTCGTCGAGCGCGACGGCCGCGTGCTGTGGCAGCCCGACGGCTATGCCGAACCGCTGCGTTTAGCTGACTAGGCGAGCAGGCAAAACACCGCGGGCCGCTTCGCCAACGGCGGGCGCGCATCGTCGCGCATGGCACGCCACTCGGCGATTGCGCATTGCTGAACCCGCTCGTCGCCGCCGCTAAGGTCAATCGACAGCGACAGACGCGTGGCCGGCGCACAGTGGTCCAGCAGCGCGCTAAACAGCGATTCGTTGCGATACGGTGTTTCGATGAAGATTTGAGTTTCGCCGCTCTTTGATTCACGCTCGAGCGCCTCGATCGCGGCTGCGCGTGCCTCGGCGGCGATTGGCAGATATCCGTGGAAACGAAAACGCTGACCATTGAGACCGGACGCCATCAGCGCCAGCACAATCGACGCCGGCCCAACCAGCGGTTGCACTTTCCAGCCATTGCGGTGCGCTGCTGCGACCAGGCTGGCGCCGGGGTCTGCGATCGCCGGACAGCCTGCCTCCGAAAGCACGGCAACGTCGACGCCGCTCTTTAATGGCGCCAGCCAGTCGGAAATTTTCGCCGCATCGGGGGCGGGGCCGATTTCGACGATCGACAATTCACGCAAGGTCTTCGGATGGCCGAGCTTTTTCAGAAATGCACGCGCAGACTTTGCGTCCTCCACCAGAAAGTGTTCGACGCGTTGCGCAATCCGAATGACATCGGCTGGCAACGCGAATTGAATCGGCGCGCTTGATATCGGCGTCGGCAACAAGTAAAGCGTGCCGCTCATGATCGCGCCAGCACTTGAATGCCGGCTTCGGCGAGCATCGAAGTCAAGCGTATCAACGGCAGCCCAATCAGCGCCGTGGGGTCGTCCGATACGGCGCCTTCGATCAGCGCGATCCCGAGCGACTCTATTTTGGCCGAACCGGCGCAGTCGTAGGGTTGGTCGGAGTGCAAATATGTGTCGAGCTGGTGCTGCGAAAGTTTGCGAAAAGTTACGGTCGTCGGCACACAAGCGATTTGCATCTGACCGGCGCTAGGTCCGACCATCGCGAGCGCGGTATAAAACACAGCGGTGCGGCCTTGTAGCACCGACAATTGCGCTAATGCCGCCTGATGAGACAGTGGCTTTCCGAGCAACACGCCATCAAAATCGACCGTTTGGTCCGAGCCGATCACCACGGCGCTCGCGAAGCTTGCTGCGACTTGCAATGCCTTGCTGCGTGCCAGCCGCAGCGCGGTATCGCGCGGCACTTCGGTCGGCAACGCGGCTTCGTCAACCTGAGGCGCGTGAATTTCGAACGGTAGCCGCAATCGCTGCAGCAATTCGCGGCGGTAACGCGACGTCGACGCGAGTACGATCAGCGGACCAGCCATCACTTAAGTGTAGCGGCGCCAGAATTCACTCGCGATGTCCGAGCCGTCAATCACGATCGACAGTTTTGAACTAGCACGCTCGCTGCAGCGGATAACGGGCGAGGTTGCCGTTGCGCGTTTGCAGCGATTGTCTGACATGCTGGCGCAGTCGGATGGGAAGCTGCGCTATCAGATCGACGGCGTCATCGAGCAAGAGGGCAGTCCCGCGGCCGATTTACGCGTCAACGGACGGCTCTATTTGGTCTGTCAGCGCTGCAATGGGTCACTCGAGTTTGATTTCGATCGAACCGCGCGCTTCCGGTTTGTCGCCAACGAGGAGGTGCTGAACTCGCTGCCAATCGAAGATGACGAAGTCGATGCCATCGTTGGTTCACGCGCGATGAACGTATATGACTGGGTCGAAGACGAAGTGATTCTCTCTTTGCCCCTGGTGCCGCGGCATGACGAATGTTCTGCGCCGGTTACTAACGAGCGAAGCGTGGTTGCGGCCGCGGCCCCGAATCCCTTTGCAGTTCTGGCAGCGCTGCGAAACGACGGCGACGATAGTGAGCGGCGCAGTTAATCGTGCGGTTGTCAGCAACAGCGGGGGCGTAGCTGCAAGCGCTTCCCCTCGGGTATAATCGCCGCCTTTTCGCGGGGTTAGCCATGGCTGTCCAGCAAAACAAGAAGTCATCGTCAAAGCGCGGAATGCATCGCTCGCACGATTTCCTGACCAATCCTGCGACGGCGATCGAGCCCACCACGGGCGAGATCCATCGGCGTCACCATATCAGCGCCACCGGTTTCTACCGCGGCAAAAAGGTTATCCAGACCAAGAGCGACGAGTAGGTCGCGGCGCGCATAGGTTGGCCTGAACGATTCGCTGTGACAACGCGAATCGCCGTTGATTGCATGGGTGGTGACCATGGTTGCTCGGTCACTGTGCCCGCTGCGCTTGCCTTTGCCGAACTTCGATCCGATGTACACATGCTACTGGTCGGGCGTCGGGCGGACCTCGAGGCTGCATTGCGCAGCCCGCGTCCGGATCGCATCGAGCTGGTGCATGCGGACGAAGTCGTTGAAATGGACGATGCCCTGGTCGTTGCAATGCGAACCAAGCGCAACTCGTCGATGCGAGTTGCCATCAACCTGGTGAAAGAAGGCCGCGCCGACGTGTGTGTCAGCGCCGGCAACACCGCCGCGCTGATGGCCATTGCGCGATTCGTACTGAAGACGCTTGACGGCATCGATCGTCCGGCGATTGCAGCGGTGTTGCCGAATCAGAAGGGCGGTGTCACCACCATGCTCGATCTCGGCGCTAATGTTGATTGCACTGCCGAACATCTGCTGCAATTTGCGGTGTTGGGCAGCGCACTAGTGGCGGCGGTCGAGGACATTGATCGTCCTACGGTCGGTTTGTTGAACATCGGCGAAGAGTTGATCAAGGGTAATGAAGTAGTAAAACAGGCCGCTGAGATGCTGCGCTTGAGCCCGCTCAATTTCGTTGGCAACGTTGAAGGCAATGATATTTTCAAGGGTACGAGCGACGTTGTCGTGTGCGACGGCTTTGTCGGCAACGTTGCACTGAAAACTTCCGAGGGCCTGGCATTCATGCTGGCTGGATTCGTGCGGGAGGAATTCACGCGCGGCGCGCTGTCGCGCCTGCAGGCGATGGCTGCTTTGCCGGTTCTGCGTCGGTTCAAGCGCAGGGTTGATCATCGCCGACACAACGGCGCGAGTCTGCTGGGGCTGCGTGGACTGGTCATAAAAAGCCATGGTTCTGCCGACGCGGTCGCCTTTGAAAGCGCGCTCAGGCGCGGTTATGAGCAAGCGCGGCATCATGTGCTCGATCGCACGGTCGTTGAGATGCGGCCGGTGGTTGCGAAACTGGCGCAAGCTAATCGCGAAAAACATCCTGCTGCGGATCATCCTGCCGCCGCATGACCCTTGCTGCTTTGCGCACTTATTCCCGCGTGATCGGTACCGGCTCCGCGCTGCCGGGCAACGCGGTGTCCAATGATGAGCTGGCGCGCGATCTCGCCACGCGCGGTGTTGAAACCTCCGATCAGTGGATCGTTGAGCGCACCGGCATTCGACAACGCTATATCGCCGCGCCCGGCAGCACGACCGCCGATCTCGGTGTGCGCGCGGCCCAGGCCGCGCTGCAGGCGGCAGGGCGCAGCGGCAAGGATATCGATCTGATCATTGTCGCTACCTCGACACCCGATCAGATATTTCCCAGCACCGCTTGCCTGATTCAGGCGCAGCTTGGCGCCAACGGGTCCACGGCGTTCGACGTTCAGGCGGTGTGCAGCGGGTTTGTGTACGGACTCGTGATCGCCGACGCAATGATTCGCAGCGGCACCAATGCGCGCGCGCTCGTCATCGGCGCCGAGCTTTTTTCGCGCATTCTCGACTGGAGCGACCGCGGCACGTGTGTGCTGTTCGGTGACGGAGCCGGCGCAGTAGTGCTCGAAGCGTCGAGCGAGCCCGGAATACTGGCGTCGGAGTTGAAGGCCGACGGCTCGCACGCGGGCGTGCTGTGCACTGCCGGGCGTGTGTCACAAGGCAAGGTCGAAGGCCATCCGTATTTGACGATGGACGGGCCGGCGGTGTTCAAGCTCGCGGTCAACGTTCTCGGGGCTTCCGCCATCAAGGTGCTGCAGCAAGCCGGTCTCGAGGTTTCGCAACTTGACTGGCTGATTCCGCATCAGGCAAATGTGCGGATTCTGAATGCGATCGCCAAGAGGGTCGGCGTGCCAGAGGAAAAAATGGTGGCGACGGTGGACCGCCACGGCAATACCTCGGCCGCTTCGGTGCCGCTCGCGCTCGACGTTGCCGTGCGCGACGGCCGCATCAAAAGCGGGCAGCACGTGATGCTGCAAGGCGTCGGCGGCGGGTTCACCTGGGGCTCCGCCTTGCTTCGCTGGTGATGAAAGTCGCGTTTGTATTCCCTGGGCAGGGCTCGCAAGCCGTCGGCATGCTTGATTCATTTCGCGCCAACGCTGCTGTGCAATCGATCGTTACACGCGCGTCCGGGGCGCTCGGCCAGGACATGGGCGCGTTGATCGAACACGGTCCCGTTGATGAATTGAATCTCACTGTCAATACACAGCCGGCGCTGTTGACGGCGAGTTACGCGATTTACGCCGCCTGGCGCGAGGCGGGGGGCGCTGAGCCCGCGCTGGTCGCTGGACACAGCTTGGGCGAATACACCGCGCTGACAGTCGCTGACGCAGTTGAGTTGGAAGACGTGGTGCGTTTGGTGCGGTTTCGCGCACAGGTTATGCAGGAAGCGGTACCCGTGGGTGAAGGCCAAATGGCAGCGATTCTCGGCTTGACCGATGACCAGGTACGGCAAGCCTGCAACGAGGCGTCGCAAAATGAAATCGTTGAAGCGGTCAATTTTAACGCGCCCTCACAGGTCGTTATCGCCGGACATCGGCGCGCTGTTGAGCGCGCGTGCGAAGTGTGCAAGCGGATGGGCGCGCGGCGCGCATTGGTGCTGGCAGTTTCCGCACCATTTCACTCGTCGCTGCTGCAGCCCGCCAGCGAGCGCCTGCGCGAGCGCCTGGCGCAGGCGCCCGTGCGCAATCCTCGCATCGAGCTGATCAACAATGTTGACGTAGCAATCGAGTCGGAGCCCGCGCGTATCGCCGATGCGCTCGCGCGTCAAGCCGCGCGCCCGGTGCGCTGGGCCGAGACGATTCGCAGCATGCTCACCTACGGTGTCACGCATGTTGTGGAATGCGGGCCTGGCCGGGTGCTATCCGGGCTGACCAAACGGATCGCGCCGGGGCTCGAAAGCTTCGCCGTCAACGATGGCGCTTCGCTGGCAGAAACGATCGCGGCGCTTGATCGATGAACGTGTTTCATGCGAACTGCCTGCAAGGCGACGTTGCACTCGTCACCGGCGCAACGCGCGGCATTGGGCGCGCCATTGCCGAACAACTAGCGCGCGCCGGCGCCACGGTGATAGGTACCGCGACGTCCAATGAGGGCGCCGATCAAATTTCGCAGCGCTTGTTGGGTAGCAGCGCGCCTGGGCGGGGTGCGTTGCTCGATGTGCGCGATGTCTCGGCGTGTGAAGCGCTGATCGAATCTATCGGCAAGGAGCACGGCAAGCTGTCGATCCTGGTGAACAACGCCGGCGTCACGCGCGACGCGCTTGCCATGCGAATGAAGGACGATGACTGGTCGGCCGTAATCGATACCAACCTGTCGGCCGTGTTCAGGCTGTCGCGCGGGGTGCTGCGTGGCATGATAAAGGCGCGCCATGGACGCATCATCAACATCACGTCGGTAGTCGGCGCCAGTGGCAATGCAGGACAAGCCAACTACGCGGCCGCCAAGGCGGGCGTTGCAGGCATGACGCGTGCACTCGCGCGCGAATTGGGAAGCCGCAACATCACCGTCAACTGCATCGCACCGGGCTTCATTGACACCGACATGACGCGTGCACTCGACGATGAGCAGTCCCGATCGCTGCTGGCGCAGATTCCACTCGGAAGACTAGGAGGCGTCGACGATATTGCTGCTGCAGCAGTTTTTCTGGCGTCACCTGCGGCGTCCTATATTTCAGGCGCTACGCTGCATGTGAATGGCGGCATGTACATGACGTGAATGTGCGGCTGTTAGAATTCGCGCGCTTTTTTGCTTTGGAGGAGTGAATGGAAAATATCGAACAACGAGTCAAAAAGATTGTCGCAGAGCAATTGGGCGTCAATGAGGCAGACATTAAAACGGAATCCGCATTCGTCGAAGACCTCGGCGCTGATTCACTCGACACAGTGGAGCTCGTAATGGCACTTGAAGACGAGTTCGAATGTGAAATTCCGGATGAAGAAGCCGAAAAAATTCGCACGGTGCAGCAAGCGATCGATTACGTTAATAGCCATCAGAAAGTCTGATCGTCTGCGACAGCTATTCTTAGGAGCATGCAACAGCGACGAGTCGTAGTTACTGGCCTCGGGATGGTGAGCCCAGTGGGCAACGACGTTGCGACTTCCTGGGACGCGATGCTGGCAGGGCGTTCCGGCATTGACCGTATTACCCGATTTGACGCATCCGGTTTGCAGTGCCGTATCGCCGGCGAGGTCAAAGGCTTCGATGTCACGCAATACCTGCCGGCGAAAGAAGCGCGCCGGCTCGACACGTTCATTCATTATGGTGTCGCTGCATCAGCGCAGGCAATCAAGGACTGCGGCCTCGAAATCTCGGACGCCAATCGCGAGCGGATCGGATGCGTGATCGGCTCGGGCATCGGCGGCCTGCCGATGATCGAAGACAATCACACGGAGCTGATGAATCGTGGACCGCGCCGCGTTTCTCCGTTTCTGATTCCAGGGTCGATCAGCAACATGATCGCGGGCGCGGTATCAATTCAGTATGGGTTGCAGGGACCGAACCTCGCGATCGTCACCGCGTGCACTACCGGGCTGCACTCGATCGGCAACGCGGGCCGCATGATCGAGCACGATGATGCCGATGTGATGGTTGCCGGTGGCGCCGAAGCGACGATCTCGCCGCTCGGCATCGGCGGGTTTGATTCGATGAAGGCGCTGTCGACGCGAAACGATGATCCGGCGACTGCCAGTCGGCCGTTCGACCAGGATCGCGACGGCTTCGTGATGGGTGAGGGCGCCGGCATCATGGTGCTTGAAGAGTACGAACACGCGAAGCAGCGCGGCGCGCACATGTATTGCGAGCTAATCGGATTCGGGATGAGCGCCGACGCGTTTCACATGACCGCGCCCGACATGAACGGCCCGCGCCGCTGCATGCTCGCGGCGTTGAAAAGCGCGCGCATCAATGCCGACCAGCTGCAGTATCTGAACGCACACGGTACGTCGACGCCGCTGGGCGACATCAACGAAACCAAGGCGATCAAGGCCGCGCTCGGTGACGCCGCGCGCAATATCGTCGTCAACTCGACCAAGTCAATGACGGGACATTTGCTCGGCGGCGCCGGCGGTGTCGAGTCAGTCGTTACCGCGCTTGCCATTCAGCACCAGATCTCGCCGCCAACGATCAATATAATCAATCAGGATCCGGAGTGTGATCTGGACTACTGCGCCAACACGGCGCGCGACATGCGCATCGACTTCGCGCTGAAAAATTCGTTCGGCTTTGGCGGCACGAATGGCACCCTGGTGTTCAAGCGCATCTGAGCAGGCGCCAAGTGCTGGTTCCGTGGACGGCCCTGCGCCCGTCGCTGCAATCCCTGCGGTGGCGCCGGGCGGGAATCGGCATCGCGCTCCTGACCGCAGCCGCGTTGGCTGCCGCCGCAATGGCTTCCGCGCCGTCGAGTGTGCGGCAGGGGAGTTTGGCTATTTTGGCCGTCCTCACCGGCGTATTTGCATGGATCGCATCCCGTAGGCGGCCCGCCCGCCCGTGGGAGATCGGCGTTTCAACGAAGGGCGAAGTCGAGCTACGCGGCGTTGAGCCAGCCAGTCAATCAGCGCGGCCGTTTCAGCTCGCCTTCGCTGCGCCGTGGTTGATAAGCTTGCGTAGCGGCACCATGTTTATCCCGATTTGGCCCGATTCTCTGCCGCAATCCGTCTATCGGCGACTTTGGGTCCACCTGCGTTGGAAGAAGGCTGGGCGAAGCGACGATGAGCAGCGATCGACATCAAGGGGCAGTGCCAGATTTGAGGATCGCTGACGCGTGCCGTGCATGAATATCGGCCAGCGCCATGTCTGATCGGGAAATCGACCAGCAGCTGGTGGAGCGCGTGCAACGCGGCGACAAGGCCGCCTTCGATCTGCTCGTCGTCAAGTATCAGCGCAAGATTTTTCGTCTGTTATCGAGATTGATTCGCGATAACGCCGAGATCGAAGACGTTGCGCAGGAGGCCTTCATCAAAGCGTACCGGGCGCTTCCGAATTTCCGCGGCGACAGCGCGTTTTATACGTGGCTGTACCGGATTGCAATCAACACCGCAAAGAATTATCTGGTCTCGCAAGGCCGCCGCGCGCCGACCTCGACGCCCTCTGATATTGAGGAGGCGGAAACTTTTGACGACGGCGACCACCTAAGAGACCTGAATACACCGGATTCCATGCTGGTGACCAAGCAGGTGGCTGAAGCGGTCAATCGGGCGATCGATCTGTTACCCGAGGATCTGCGAACCGCGATTGTGCTGCGCGAGCTTGAGGGGTTGAGCTATGAGGAAATTGCCGAGTCGATGCAGTGTCCAATTGGAACGGTGCGCTCGCGCATTTTTCGCGCCCGCGAAGCGATTGCCTTGGAATTGAGGCCGATTTTGGACACTGCGAAAGACAAGCGTTGGTAGGGATTGGCGTAAGGGTAAGAGTGAATCAATCGAGAGCACGATGAATCAAACTGCGAAAAATCAAGCGGCGGCGACAGGGGCGGGCGAGCGCATATCCATTTTGCTCGACGGCGAGATGGATCGATCCGAAGCCGAAGCGTTCATTGCATCCGTATGCGCCGACGCCGCCCTGCGACGGCAATGGCACGAGCTTCATCGTGCCGGTGATGCGTTGCGTTCGAACGAAGTCGGGGCGTGCGACGCGGCAGGTTTTTGTGCGCGAGTGACCGCCGCCATAACATCCGAGCCGACGGTCCTCGCACCGCGCTCAGCCCGCAACCCAGCAGGCGTGCGCCGCTATTGGATACCGGGTCTGGCGGTCGCCGCCTCGATCGCAGCGGTCGGTTTTGTCGCGATCCCTTTGCTGCGTACTCCTGACACTACTTCGTTGTCAAAAAGCAGCGTGCCAATGGAAGTCGCTGTGATCGAGGCGGGCGCGCGCAAGGCGCTGCCGACGATTGTCAACGCACGCGAGCTCAACGCCTCATTTAACCCGTACCTGGCAGCGCACCGCGAGCTGATCGGAAATTCGGTGGTTCCGCGTGCCGCTGTTTATCTGCGCTCCGCCGAGGATCGTTGATCGTGCAGGCAGTCGTATCAAGAGAGTTGATCGAGGCAGCAGCGAGCCGAGCTCGCAACATCGCGACAGCGTTCGTATTGACCACCGGCACGTTGTTTACCAGCGCAACGCCGGCGCAGGAGGCGCGTGCGCGCACGGACGTGCAATGGATTCAGGCGGTGCGTCAGGCGGCGCATCGGGTGAACTATCAAGGTACCGTTGTTTATCAGGCTGGCGGCGAGATGCGTTCCTCCAGAGTGACGCATATGTTCGACGGTTCGTACTCGCACGAGCGGATTCAAACGCTTGACGGCAAACCGCGCGAATATATTCGCCGCCGCTCCGAAGCGAACGATGAAGTGCAGTGCCTGATTCCGGAAACGCGCCGGATCGTGATCGAGCAGCGCAAGGTCGAAGAATCTTTCCCAGGACTTTCCAACGCATCGCCCGAAGAAATACTCGAGCGCTATACGTTAAAAGTGGGCGAGGTGGAGCGCGTGGCGGGTATCGATTGCCAGTTGCTGACGCTCGAGCCCAAAGATAACGCGCGCTATGGCTACCGCTTGTGGATTGACCGTGCCAGCGGGCTGTTGCTTAGAGCGCAGACGCTCAACGAGCGGCGTGAGGTCATCGAGCAGATCGCGTTTTCCGACGTGAAAATCGGTGAACGAATCGATCGTGCAAAGCTGCGGCCGTCGTGGTCGACCGAGGGGTGGTCGGTCGAGCGTAGCGATCATCGAAAGGCCGATTTATCGCAACACGGATGGATCGTTCCGTCCCCCGCTGGGTTTCGCAAAACGCGTGAAGTGTCGCGCCGCATTGCAGGCTCAGACGCGATGCAGGCCGTGTTCTCCGATGGGTTGGCGACGGTTTCGGTGTTCATAGAGCCGCACGCGCTGTTGAACCCGCCGGCGTCCCTGTCGGGTAGCGGCTCACCAGCGCCGTCAGTCGACGCGTTGCAGATACACGGCCCGACGTCAGCGTTTTCGCGTCGCGTCGGCGATTCGCTGGTCACGGTCGTGGGCGAAGTGCCGCCGTCAACGGTGCGCGCAGTCGCAGGGTCGGTCGAGTTTCGCGGTGCGCGATAGTCGCGCGCCTAACTTTTATTTCTAAGGAATGAGCATGATTCGCAAGTTCGCTGTTGCAGTATTCGTTGCGATTCTGGGAGCGCTGGCGGTTACATCGGTGCCTCAATTCGCGTCCGGTGTTTCGGCCCAGCCGAATGTCGGCTCGGGGCCGACTCAGGTGTTGCCCGATTTTGCAGACCTCGCTGACCGTGCGGGTCCGGCGGTGGTCGGCATTCGCACCACCGCGCGCGCGGGTGCTGCTCAGAACGCGCTGCCGTTTCCGGACATCGACGAAAACGATCCGATGTTCGAGTTCTTTCGGCGCTTTTTTCCGAATCCACCGCAACAGCCGCAGCCGCGCCAGGGTCCGCAGCAACCCGCGCCGCGGCGCGACGTTCCGCGCGGGCTCGGTTCAGGATTCATCCTGTCGCCCGACGGTTACATCATGACCAATGCGCATGTGGTGCGCGGCGCCGATGACATCACGGTCACCACCTCCGACCGGCGCGAGTTCAAAGCCAAGGTCATCGGTACCGATACGCGCACCGACGTCGCGCTGATCAAGGTCGATGCAACTGGATTGCCGGCGGTACGTATGGGCGACCCGAACAAGTTGCGGGTCGGTGAATGGGTGATTGCGATTGGTTCTCCATTCGGTTTGGAGAATACGGTGACGGCGGGCATCGTCAGTGCTAAGTCGCGCGACACCGGCGACTATCTGCCGTTCATTCAGACGGACGTAGCGGTGAATCCCGGGAATTCCGGCGGGCCGCTGATCAATATGCGCGGCGAGGTAGTCGGGATCAATTCGCAGATCTTCACTACGTCGGGTGCTTTCAACGGCATTTCGTTCGCGATCCCGATCGACGAGGCGAACAACGTGCAGCAGCAGTTGCGCACGTCGGGGCGAGTGATCCGCGGCCGCATCGGCGTCGGCATCGAAGCCGTATCGCGCGATGTCGCCACCGCGATCGGACTGGCCAAGCCGCAAGGCGCGATGGTGAACAACGTCGACAAAGACGGCCCAGCGGTAAAGGCCGGTGTCGAAGCAGGAGACATCATTCTGCGGTTCGATGGTCGCCCTATTGACCGTGCGAGCGATCTGCCGCGCATCGTCGGCGGCACCAAACCCGGCGCGACGGTCAACATGACAGTGTTTCGCAAAGGAAACCAGCGCGAACTGCCGATCACCGTGGTTGAATTGCCGGCTGAACGGGTAGCGACCGCACGCGGTCAAGGCGAAACGCCGAAGCCAACTGTTGCCGCCAACGTGCTAGGTCTCGCGGTATCGGATATTCCAGCGGAGCGGATCAAGGAATTCGGCCTGCGCGGCGGCGTACAGGTAGACGGCGCAGAAGGCCTGGCGGCTGGGTCGGGGGTGCGCACCGGCGACATGATCCTGCAATTGAACAACGTCGACGTCCAGAACGCGCGGCAATTCAACGACGCTGTTGCCAAGCTCGATCCTAAGCGCGATGTCGCGGTCCTAGTGAAGCGCGGCGAAGCGACCCGCTTTGTGATGATTCGTCGATAGCACGATTCAACAGCGCTGCAGCGCGGTAAAATCCGCGCCCAGCACCGAGGGGGTGTCCTTATGGCACCCCTTTTTCTTGGCGCTTTTCATTTGGACCGCATGCAGCACATCCGCAACTTTTCGATCATTGCGCACATCGATCATGGCAAATCGACGCTAGCCGATCGCCTGATACAGCGCTGTGGTGGCTTGAGCGACCGCGAGATGGAAGCGCAGGTGCTTGACTCGATGGACCTCGAGCGGGAGCGCGGTATCACAATCAAGGCGCAAACCGCGGCGCTTGAATACACCGCGATCGACGGCGGCAAGTACAACCTGAATTTGATCGACACTCCAGGCCACGTCGATTTTTCGTATGAAGTAAGCCGCTCGCTTTCTGCCTGCGAAGGTGCACTACTGGTGGTCGATGCAACGCAGGGGGTCGAAGCGCAAACGGTAGCCAATTGCTACACCGCGCTCGAGCTCGGCGTCGAGGTGCTGCCGGTGCTGAACAAAATGGATCTGCCGTCGGCAAATCCTGATCAGGCCGCCGCCGAGATCGAGGACGTGATCGGTATCGACGCCAGCGATGCGCTGCGCATCAGTGCCAAGACCGGGCAGGGTATCGAGGAAATTCTGCAGCGCATTATCGAACGGGTGCCGCCGCCGAAGGGCGATGCAGCTGCGCCGTTGCAGGCTTTGATCATTGATTCGTGGTTCGACAACTACGTTGGCGTCGTTGTGCTGGTACGGGTGGTCAATGGGATATTGAAGCCGCGCGACAAGATCCTGCTGATGGCGAGCGGCGCACTGCATCTGGTTGAGCAGGTCGGCGTCTTTACGCCGAAGACGCGCGCGCGCGAGGTACTGTCGGCCGGTGCGGTGGGCTTCGTCATCGCCGGCATCAAGGAGCTGCGCGCCGCGCACGTCGGCGACACCATCACGCACGCTGCGAAACCTGCTGCTGCGCCGCTCCCCGGCTTTAAGGAAGCGAAGCCGCAGGTCTTTGCCGGGCTCTTTCCGATCGAAGCCAATCAGTACGAGGCGCTGCGCGATGCGCTTACCAAGCTGCAGTTAAACGATTCCGCCTTGCACTTCGAGCCGGAAGTGTCGCAGGCGCTCGGCTTCGGGTTCCGCGCCGGATTTCTGGGACTGCTGCACATGGACATCGTGCAGGAGCGGCTCGAGCGCGAGTACGACATGGACCTGATCACCACCGCTCCATCGGTGGTGTACCAGGTTGCATTGCGCGATGGCACCGTGATCTCGATCGAGAATCCGTCGAAGCTGCCTGATCCCGCGCGCATTGAGGAGATTCGCGAGCCAATCGTCAGCGTGATCATCTTCGTGCCGCAGGAGCATGTGGGATCAGTGATCACACTGGCCACCGGCAAGCGCGGCGTGCAGACCAACATGGCGTATCACGGCCGTCAGGTGCATCTGACTTACGATCTGCCGCTCGCAGAAATCGTTCTCGATTTTTTCGATCGGCTCAAGTCGGTATCGCGCGGTTACGCTTCGATGGACTATGCATTCAAGGAATATCGTGCTGCCGACGTGGTCAAGGTCGACATGCTGATCAATGGCGATCGCGTCGATGCTTTATCGGCGATCGTGCATCGAGCCAATGCGCCGTATCGCGGCCGCGAGATTGCGGCAAAAATGCGCGAACTGATTCCGCGTCAAATGTACGACGTGGCTATCCAGGCAGCCATCGGCGCGAACATCATCGCACGCGAGAATGTAAAGGCATTGCGCAAAAACGTGTTGGCCAAGTGCTACGGCGGCGACATAACGCGCAAGAAGAAACTGCTCGAAAAGCAAAAAGCGGGGAAGAAGAGGATGAAGCAGGTCGGCACGGTCGAGATCCCGCAGGAAGCATTTCTGGCGATCCTGCAGGTCGATGATAAGTAAATGAGCAAGTAGATGAGCAAATGAACTTCGCGCTGATCCTTTTCGTTTTGACGGTGTTTACCGGCGTGCTTTATGCGGCGGACAAGCTCGTTTTCCGCAAGCAGCGTCGCGCGCGCGCCGCTCGATTGCTGGCCGATTTCGACGCCCGGAACCGCGCCGCCCTTGATCGCCACGAGCCGATCGTCGAGCAGGAGCGCAAGAGTCTGGAAGACGGCACCGTGCGGCAACCCGCGTGGCTCGAGTACACGGCCAGCTTTTTCCCGGTCATTGTCGCGGTGTTCCTGCTGCGCTCGTTTCTCTTCGAACCGTTCCGCATTCCGTCGGGCTCGATGGTTCCGACCCTCGAAATTGGCGACCTGATTCTGGTCAACAAGTACGAGTACGGTATTCGGCTGCCGGTGATCAACAAGAAGGTGGTAGAGCTGGGCAAGCCGCAACGCGGCGACGTCATGGTGTTCCGCTACCCGCTGAATCCCTCGCAGGACTACATCAAGCGGGTGGTGGGCCTGCCCGGGGATAGGGTCGAGTATGTCAACAAGCAGCTGACTATTAACGGCCAACCCGTGCCATTTGAAAAAACCGAGCCGTATTACGATTCGGAGCGGATGCGCACTTATCCGCAGTTCGTCGAACGGTTGGGGGATACCACCCACGGCGTTATTGTCGATGAGTCGGTGTCAGCCGGAATGGGCCGGGAGGCGCCTGGTAACACCCACCCGGGGGCTTGCCAATACAGTGGGAGCGGGGTGGTCTGCCGGGTACCGCCGGGGCACTATTTCATGATGGGCGACAATCGGGACAACAGCGAGGACTCCCGCTTTTGGGGCTTCGTACCAGACGAAAACATTGTGGGTCGCGCCTTCTTCGTCTGGATGAATTTTGGCAATATGGGCCGTATAGGAAGCTTTCGGTAGCCGCATCGGCAGAATGCTGATTTGCTGAAAATTTGTTGGGGATATGCAAAAAAAAATGACGGGTAGGGGTAGGGCGAGGGTGCTAGCGGCGCCGCAGCGCCAACGCGGGATAAGTCTGATCGGACTTTTCCTGGTCGGCCTCATAGTGGTGGCTCTGATCGCGCTTGGCTTCAAGGTGATTCCGGCGGTGGTCGAATACGTTGCGATCGAACGTGCGGTGCAGAAGATCCGCAACGAAGGCTCGACGGTGCGTGAGATCCAGGCGGCGTTCGACCGCCATGCGACGATTGACGACATCACGTCGATCAGTAGCCGTGATCTCGACATCACCAAAGAGGGCGACCGTATCGTCGTCAGCTATGCGTATGCCAAGAAGATTCCGGTGCTCGACAACGTGTCGCTGGTTATCGATTTTTCCGGCACCACGCGCGACCGCCAGCGCAGAGACATTCCATAGTGCGCCACTTAGGAAGTAGGGCCTGCTCACACTAAAACATGAGATGCGTTGGGTCGCAATGCGGAGGGATGCGCGAAGAGCGGCGCTGTCCAATGGTGGTTCCATTTGCAAGCCGCTCGCTCATTTTGTACATGCGACTGCCGCCGCATTTTCACCCAACCCGCGTGATTTAATGTGAGCAGGCGCTAGATGGAACTTACGGCGCTTGAAGAGCGCCTGGGCTATACCTTTGTCCAGCGCACGCTGATTGAGCAGGCCGTCACGCACCGAAGCCATGGCGCGGTGCACAATGAACGGCTCGAATTTCTGGGCGACGCCGTTTTGAACTGCGCCGTTGCGCAGCTGCTGTTCGCCAAGTACGCGCGCCTTGATGAAGGCGATTTATCGCGGCTGCGTTCCAATCTGGTCAAGCAATCTTCGCTGGCTGATATCGCCGAAAAACTGGTATTGGCGGATTTCATGCGCCTCGGCGAGGGCGAAATGAAAAGTGGTGGCTTTCGCCGGCCTTCGATTCTGGCCGACACCATGGAGGCGATTTTCGGCGCTATTTTCATCGACCAGGGGTTCGACGCCGCGCGCACGGTCATCGGCAAGTTGTTCGAGCCAGTATTGAAAACAGTGGATCCTAAAACACTCGGCAAGGACAGCAAGACGCTGCTGCAGGAATACCTGCAGGGCAAGCGGATTTCGCTGCCGGTATACACCGTCGTCGAGACGCGGGGAGCCGCGCACAACCAGGAGTTCGAAGTCGAGTGTTCTATTCCCAAACTTGAAATCAGCGTGCGCGGCAGCGGGCGCAGCCGCCGTGCGGCGGAGCAATCTGCGGCAAAGCAGGCATGTGAGGCGGCGCAGCAGGCAATTGCCCGGCTCGGACGCCGTTCGCGCAAAAAGGTAGCCGACGCCACGGCAGTTGCAGGTTCCACGTCCGCTGATGCACCCGCGGACTCTGCAGCACAGACCGTCTAGTTCAGTGAAAGGGTCCAATCGCATCCGAGCGGCTGCGCAGCGAGGCGACAGGCCAGGCACAAAACGCAGCGATACCAGGAAGTATCGCGAGCATTTGCAACGACGCATGGCGCCACGAAGCGCAGACGAGCGGGGGCGTATTACGGCCCTTTCGCTGGACTGACATGCAGGCAGAAGTAGAGGCGCCTGCAACAGCGCGTCCGGTCGGTATGGTCGCAATCGTCGGGCGCCCCAACGTCGGCAAATCCACTTTAGTCAATGCGCTCGTCGGTGAGCGGGTCAGCATCACATCGCGCAAGCCACAAACGACGCGCGACAAAGTGCTTGGTGTGCGTACCGATGACAACGCGCAGTACATCTTTGTAGATACGCCTGGCTTTCAGCGTCGGCATCGCAACGCTTTAAGCCGCCGAATGAACGACACCGTGACCCGCGCGCTGCACGGCGTCGATGCCATCATTCAGGTGATCGAGGCCGGCGGCTGGACCGACGCCGATACCGAGGTCTTGCAGCTGCTGCCACCCCAATCGACCAACGTGATACTGGCAATCAATAAATCCGACTTGTTGGCTGACCGCGACAAGATGCTGCCGCTGATGGCGGATTCAATGCAGCGCTATCAGTTTCGCGCGATCGTGCCTGTCAGCGCCGAGAAATCGCGGCAGCTCGATGATCTGCTGGAAGAGGTTCGCCCGCTGCTGCCGGAAGGGATGCTGCTGTTCGATGCGGAGCAATACACCGATCGCAGCGCGCGTTTTCTGGCCGCGGAATCGGTGCGCGAAAAGGCGTATCGGTTGCTGGGCGATGAGTTGCCGTATGGAATCGCGGTGACAATCGACCGCTGGGACGAGTCTCGGGCGACGCCACAGATTGCTGCCACACTGATCGTCGAGCGCGACACTCACCGGCCGATCGTGATCGGAAAAGATGGCGCTAAGTTGCGCGAGATTTCACGACTAGCGCGTGCCGACATCGAACAGATGCTTGGCAAGCCAGTTTTTCTCGAGGTTTGGGTACGCGTCAAGCGGGGGTGGAACGACGATGTGCGTGCGCTGAAAAGCCTGGGTTATGACTGATAGCGCCGACGTCACTGCGCCGTTGGCGGCGCAAGCCGCCGGGGCTGCTGTCTCAACGCCACGAAAGCGCGGCAGCACGTCCGGAATCGGATATCTCCGGATCGATCATCAGCCCGGTTTCGTGTTGCACTCATACGCATGGCGCGAAACCAGTCTAATTGTGGAGGCTTTCACACGCGAGTTCGGCCGGATCGCCGTGGTTGCCCGCGGTGCGAAGCGGCCGACGTCACAATTTCGAGGGCTGCTGTCGCCGTTCAACCCCATCGCCTTATCGTGGAGCGGTCGCAACGAGATCAAGACGCTGGTGCGTGCGGAATGGCTTGGCGGCATGCAGCCGTTACGCGGGGATGCGTTGCTCGCTGCGTTTTACGCCAATGAGCTACTGGTGCGATTGCTTGCGCGCGGCGACGCGCATCCGCAGACGTTCGGCAGCTACGTCGAACTTCTGCGGTCACTGGCGCGACGCGTGCGGCATGACGCCGCGCTGCGAAGGTTTGAAATCGATTTGCTGCAAGATATCGGTTATGCGATGCCACTCGACCGCTGCACTGAAGGAAGTGCGATCGACGCGAGCGCGCAGTATGTCTTTTTCGGTGGGCAGGGCGCAAGGCGAATCGATGCCGATATTGCGCGCGATACCGATGCCGGCACTGTCAGCGGCCGCACGTTGCTGGCGATGGCCGCGCGCGACTTTGCGCATCCGCAGGTCGCGGCGGAAAGCAAGGCGCTGCTGCGGCAGGTCATTCGCTTCCATCTTGACGGCAAGCCGCTCAACACGCGCCGCATCCTGCAGGATCTGCGGCAGTTGTAGCGGCGAGCCGGTGATCGCGAACGGATGACTGCGCTTAGCGTCAATCTGAACAAGGTTGCGCTGGTTCGCAACACCCGAGCCAACGGCATACCGAGCGTGACGCACGCCGCCAGCTTGGTGCTCGAAGCCGGCGCCGATGGAATCACAGTGCATCCACGGCCCGACGGGCGCCACGTGCGCGCTGCAGACGTTGCCGAGCTGGCCGCGTTACTACGCCAATGGCCTACAGCCGAATTCAACATCGAAGGCAATCCGTTTCACGGCCTGTTGGATTATGTAGAGCAGGCGCGCCCTCAGCAATGCACGTTTGTTCCTGACGAGACTGGTGCCTTCACGTCGGACCACGGTTGGGATTTTCCTGCGCAGGTCGAGTTGCTGCGGCCGATGATCGAGCAGGCGAAGGCGCTCGGTGCGCGCGTCAGTCTTTTCATGGACGCGCTTCCCGCGTCGATGCAACACGCCGCGGCCGCGGGCGCCGATCGCGTGGAGTTATATACGGAGCCGTATGCGAAAGCTTACGGAACGCCGGAACAGGCGACCACGCTGGCTCGTTACGTGACCACGGCGCAAGCTGCGCTGCGGGCCGGGCTGGGTGTCAACGCTGGGCACGATTTGAATCGCGAAAATCTGGCGGCGTTTCTGCGAGCGGTGCCGGAGGTTTCCGAAGTTTCGATCGGACACGCGCTAATTGCCGACGCGCTCGAGTTTGGACTTGGCCCTACCGTGCGGTTGTACCAAGCCGAAATTCGTAAAGCCGGAGAGGCTGGTCACCACCACTGAGCGTCGGATCTCGACATGCTTGATCCACGCGCGCTCGTCGGTACCATTGCCCTTTGTCTACCGATATCGTCGATGGCAATCGATGTTGAAGCCCTGTGGGATTTCAATGAACCGGAGTTCAGTGAGCAACGGTTCCAACAGGCGCTTGCAACGGCGGACGCAGACGATGCGTTGATACTGCGAACCCAGATCGCGCGCACCCATGGCCTGCGGCGAGATTTCGTTCGAGCGCGAGAGGTGCTCTCGGATATCGATCCGCAAGTCCAGCTTGCTGGAGCGGAAGCTCGCACTCGGCATGCTCTCGAGCTGGGCCGATGCTGGGTCTCGGCGACTCATGCCCCCGAGTTGCAAACATCCGAAGCCCGTGAGCGCGCACGCTCTCTTTACATGCACGCTCTTGAGCTCGCGCAGAAGCATCAGCTTGATCACCTCGCGATAGACGCGCTTCACATGCTGGCGTTCGTCGACACTGCGCCCGGTGAGCAGTTGAAACTGGGGCAACAAGCCCTTGCAATCGTCGCATCGTCTTCCAAAGAAGCGGCGACACGATGGGAGGCGTCGTTGCGCAACAATGTCGGCTACTCGCTGCACCAGCTCGGTAGATATCAGGAAGCGTTATCCGAATTTAAGCGAGCTGCTGTTCTACGCGAGTTGCGAAGCGAAGTTAAGGCAACGCGCGTTGCGCATTGGATGGTTGCATGGACGTTGAGAACGCTCGGCAGGCTTGACGAAGCACTTGAAATTCAGCTGCGCCTCGAACGCGAAAACGACGCGGCCGGCGCCGCCGACCCGCATGTCTATCAGGAGCTCGAAAGCATCTACACAGCAAAGCAGCAAACGGAACAAATCGCTGAATATGCAGAGAAGAGAAAAGCCTTGTTGTCGAAGAAACGCGAAAGAACTTCGGTATCGGCATCGACGTGGTCGAAATCGAACGCATCGCCGCCAGCTACGCGCGCTTTGGTGAGCGCTTCGCGCATAGGATTCTCGGAACTCGGGAGTTCGAGCGTTTGCAAATTCGCCGCGCGCGCTCGACCCAGCGCGGGATCGCGTTCTTGTCGACGCGTTTTGCCGCCAAAGAGGCGATAGCCAAGGCGCTCGGTCTCGGCATGCGCTCGCCAATGCGCTGGCGCGCGGTCGAAGTTCTGAACGATTCATCCGGCCGGCCCGTCGTTTCGGTACACGGTGCACTCAGGCAATTCGTCGAGCACAATCGATTGCGCCTGCACGTGTCGCTGACCGATGAGCGATCGACGGCAGCGGCGTATGCCATCGCCGAAATAATTGAATGATGCGACTCGGTCCGATTGGAGTTGGTATCAATGGCGTGTCGATGACGGCGCTGGATCGCAAGCGTCTGCTTCATCCGCTCGCCGGTTTCGTGGTGCTGTTCAGTTCGAACTATGAATCTCCGAAGCAGCTCACGCGTTTATGTACGGAAATCCACGCACTGCGCGATCCGCCGTTGTTGATCGCTGTCGATCATGAAGGCGGACGAGTACAACGGTTTCGGAGCGGCTTTACGCAGTTGCCGCCGATGCGGCGACTCGGCGAACTGTGGGACCACGATGTCATGCGTGCGTGTCGGGTCGCCACTTCGCTCGGCTATGTGATGGCCTCCGAATTGCGCGCGCATGGAGTTGATCTAACGTTCGCGCCGGTGCTCGACCTCGATCATGGCCGCAGCGCGGTGGTCGGCGACCGCGCGTTTCACGCCGATCCTCGCGTCGTCGCCATGTTGGCTGCGCATTTGATGCACGGTTTGCTGTTGGCTGGTATGGCCAACTGCGGCAAGCATTTTCCCGGGCATGGCTGGGCCGAGGCTGACTCGCATGTAGCGTTGCCGGTCGACTCACGATCCGCCGCCGAGATCATGCAGCGCGATGCTGCGCCTTACGCCTGGCTCGGTCCGATGCTCGCCGGAATCATGCCGGCGCACGTGGTCTATTCGCAGGTTGATGCGCTCCCTGCCGGTTTTTCGCGACACTGGATTGAAACGACGCTGCGCGAAGAGATTGGATTTACCGGCGCTATTTTTAGCGATGACCTGCTGATGGCCGGTGCGTGCGTAGCAGGCAATATCGGCGAGCGGGCGACAGCAGCGCTTGCCGCTGGTTGCGATTTCGCCCTCGTGTGCAACGACACGACCGCTATGGACACCGTTCTGCATACCACTAGATGGCAGCGTGGCGCTGACTTCGACGCGCGCCTTGCCCGACTCCAGCCGCGCGGTGCTGCTCCACCGATGTCCGATCTGCGCGGTAGCGACCTCTATCGCAACGCGCTGGGCGATGTGAACACGCTCGTGGAACCGTAGTAGTACAACGTTAACCTATGGGCGTCCGCTGGACTCACATCACCATTCCCGTGACCGACATCGACGGATCGATCGGTTTCTTTACGGAGGTATGCGACTTATCGGTCGTGCGCGATCGTCGGCTTGAAGGGGGTACGACCGTGTGGCTCGGTCCGCGGCCCGAAGACGGCGCTGCCCCCGCCTTTGTGGTCGTGATCTATGAAGGTGATGTGCACGAGCCGCTCGATCATTTTGGATTCCAATGCGACAGCCGCGAAGAAGTGACGGCCATCGCTGAGCGAGCCCGGACGTGCGGCACTCTCGTGGAGGAACCCACTGATGCGGGGGGAAGCGTCGGTTACTTCACCGTGGTCCGCGAACCGAGCGGGCATCTGGTCGAGTTCACGCATGGGCAGCCGCTAAAAGGACTCGCCGCCTAATTCGAGCGCCTTACGCGCGCTCGATATAGCTCCCATCGTCTGTATTCACGCGGATTTTTTCCCCGACGTTGACGAACGGCGGCACCTGCACGCTGATACCGGTTTCAAGCTCGGCCGGTTTAAAGCTGGTGGTAGCAGTGGAGTTCTTGATGCCGGGTTCGGTATCGACGACTTCCAGTATTACGGTCGTCGGCAGCTGAATTCCGATTGCGCGCCCATTGTGAAAATTGATTTCGACCTGCAAATTGGGCAGTAGATAACCCGTTTGTCCCTCGAGAAAATCGTTGCCCAGTGACAACTGTTCGTACGTTTCGTTGTCCATAAACACGTACGCCTCGCCGTCCTGATACGAATAAGTCATGGGTCGTCGATCGATGAACGGCCGCTCGACCCGGTCATCGGTCGACAACCGCTCGTTACGCTTTTGCCCGGTTTCGATGTCCTTGATTTCGATCTGCATGTACGCGCCGCCACGGCCGCCGACGTGCACGTGATAGCTTTTCAGCACGCGCCATACTTTCTTTTCGAGCTCGAGCAAATTGCCGACGCGGATTTCGGTCGCGAGAATCTTGGCCATTTAAATCCTGATTATTTCGCTAACTTAACTTGGAAACCGGCGAACCTACAATTACCCGTTGCCGAAGGCCCGCGATTATAGGTGGGCAATGTCGTTACCACTCGTGAGCGCACCAACTACTACTTTCGATCCCAAGCCAGTGCTGGCTGGCTTGCCGCATTTACCCGGCGTGTATCGGATGATTGCTGCCGATGGCGCAGCGCTTTATGTGGGCAAGGCGCGCGACCTGCGCAAGCGTGTTTCCTCGTACTTCAACAAGAACGTCGGGCCGTGGACCGGCCACATGCTGGCGCGAGTCGCGCGCATCGAGACCACGGTGACGCGCTCCGAGGCCGAGGCGCTGCTACTTGAAAACACACTAATCAAGTCGCTCGAGCCGCGCTACAACGTTGTGTTCCGCGATGACAAGTCGTATCCGTACCTCAAGTTCACGGTGCACCGGTTTCCGCGCATTGCGTACTACCGCGGCGCGGTCGATCGCCGCGCGCAGTACTTTGGCCCGTATCCGAACGCATGGGCGGTCAAGGACAGCATTCAGCTGCTGCAGAAGGTATTTCGACTGCGCACCTGCGAAAACACTGTCTTCGCCAACCGCTCGCGGCCGTGCCTGTTGCACCAGATAGAGCGTTGCAGCGCGCCGTGCGTCGGACTGATCGAGCCCGACGCGTACGCGCAGGACATCGATCGAGCGGTGCGTTTTCTGCGTGGGCAGACCGACGACATCATGCGCGAACTCGAAGATCGCATGCAGCAACTGTCGTTGGATTTGAAGTTCGAGCAGGCAGCGGCGGTGCGCGACCAGATCAGCGCGCTCGCCAAGGTGTTGCATCAACAGGCCGTCGACACCACAGGCTCCGATGCCGACGCTGACGTGCTCGCGGTGGTGGTCGATGGCGCGCATGCGTGCGTCAACCTGGCGATGATCCGGGGCGGCCGACATCTGGGCGACAAGCCGAATTTTCCGGCGCGCAGCGGCGACGGTACCGAGCCAGCTGAGATTCTCGAAGCGTTCATTTCACAGCATTATTTGACGCAGCCGGTACCGCCGACTCTGGTCGTCAACGCCGACGTCGATGTTGACGAACTGGCAACGATGCTGTCGGAAGCCAGCGGTCGCCGGGTTCTATTAGTGCGTCACCCGCAGGAGCAACGGCGCCGCTGGCTCGAGATGGCCGAAGCGAATGCGCGCCTGGCCATGGCACGACGCCTGGCAGAGCACGGCTCGCAAATCGCTCGCACACGAGCGCTGATTGACGCCCTTGCTCTGGAGCTCGGCGACGAAGACGCGGATAAGTTGAGAGTCGAATGTTTTGACGTCAGCCACACAGCTGGCGAAGCGACGCAGGCTTCGTGCGTCGTGTACGCCGAGCACAAGATGAGGCCGTCGGAATATCGGCGGTACAACATCGAAGGCGTTGAAGCCGGTGACGACTACGCGGCGATGCGCCAGGTACTGACGCGCAGGTTCTCGTTGGTATCGCGCGGCGAGGGCCGCCTGCCACACCTGGTGCTGGTCGATGGCGGCAAGGGCCAGGTGATGGTCGCGCACCAGGTGTTCGTCGAGCTCGGCCTCGATCCGTCGGTGTTGGTAGGAGTAGCCAAGGGCGACGATCGCAAGGTTGGTCTCGAAGAGCTCGTGTTTCCTGACCAGCGAACGCCGCTTCTGCTCGGCCGTGAATCACAGGCGTTGATGTTGATTGCGCAGATTCGCGACGAGGCGCACCGCTTTGCCATCACCGGCATGCGCGCCCGGCGCGCGAAAACCCGCAATACGTCGCACCTCGAGGCGATGGACGGCATCGGCCCGAAGCGGCGCCAGAAGTTGCTGGCGCGATTCGGCGGCATGCGCGGCCTGGCGTCGGCGTCAATCGACGATATCGCGAACGTCGAAGGTGTTTCACGTAAGCTCGCTGAGCGCATCTACGCGCAACTTCATGGCCAGCCCACCCACTAGCCCAGCCGTTGCCTTCAACATCCCGATGGCGCTCACCTGGGCGCGTATTGCGATGATCCCGCTCATCGTGGGCATGTTCTACGTGCCCGATAACTGGCTGTCACCGCACCTGAAAAACGTCATGGCATGCTGGCTTTTTATTTTTGCGGCGATCACCGACGCATTTGACGGTTACGTAGCGCGCAGGTATGGCATGGTCAGCAGGCTCGGTGAGTTTCTCGATCCAGTTGCAGACAAGCTGATGGTGAGCGCGGCGTTAATCGTGTTGCTTGCGCTGGGACGCGTCGACTATTTTGTCGCGTTGGTAATAATCGGCCGCGAAATAACGGTGTCGGCGCTGCGCGAATGGATGGCAAAGATCGGCAAGTCGAGCAGCGTCGCCGTCAATTCGATGGGCAAGATCAAGACCATTTCGCAAATGACCGCGATCCCGATGCTGTTGTTTCACGATCGTTTATTCGGCGTCATCGATCTGCATTTGATCGGCACCCTGCTGATCTACGTTGCGGCGGTGCTCACGGTGTACTCGATGTTGATTTATCTGAAGCTCGCCTGGCCGCATCTGAGCGAGCGCGGATGAAGATTTCGTTATACTTCGCGGCCTCGTGCGGGAATAGCTCAGTTGGTAGAGCGCAACCTTGCCAAGGTTGAGGTCGAGGGTTCGAGACCCTTTTCCCGCTCCAAGTTTTGTATAGGGGGAGCCGCCGCGCTCCCCCCTTTTGATTTTGCGGTTCAGCCGAAAGGCGGATTGAATCGCAGCGGCGGGGTGGCAGAGTGGCCATGCAGCGGACTGCAAATCCGCGTACGCCGGTTCGATTCCGACCCCCGCCTCCATTTCCACCGATCGCCGCGGTGGTGAAACTGGTAGACACAGCGGACTTAAAATCCGCCGCAAGCGAAAGCGAGCATGCCGGTTCGATTCCGGCCCGCGGCACCAGGAAACGATGAAGGTATTTGATCTTTGTTGCGATCAAGAACACTCCTTCGAGGGCTGGTTTGCCTCGGGCGATGAATTCGATCGTCAGCTTGCCGCCGGATTGATCGAGTGTCCGCTATGCGGCAGCGCGTCGTTGCGCAAGATGTTGTCGGCGCCCCGCTTGAATATCAGCGGCGCGCTGCCGGCGCCGGAATCGTCGGCCAAGGAGCCGGTGGCAATGCCGAACGACGAATCGATGCGGTCGATGATGTTGCAGATTGCACGCCATGTCGCGGCAAATAGCGAAGACGTCGGCGAGCGGTTTCCTGAGGAGGCGCGGCGCATTCATTACGAAGAGGCGCCGCAGCGCTCGATCCGCGGCGTGGCTTCGAGAGAAGAGGCGGCGGAGTTGCGAGACGAGGGCATCGAGGTGATGCCGGTACCGTTCGGGAATCTGCTTAAAAATCCATTGCAATGAGGCTTGCTGATCGATCACGCAGGAGCGCATTGCAGCCGCTCGATCGACTCCTGCAACGTGTTCTCCCGTTTCGCAAAACAGAATCGCACAACGCGGTTTTCAACCGGACTGTCATAGAACACCGATACCGGAATGGATGCCACGCCGTAATCGGCGATCATCTGCTTCGCAAAATCGGCTTCGGGTAAATCGGAAACCTGCGAATAGTCTGCCAGCACGAAATAAGTTGCCGCGCACGGCAGTGCGCGAAATGGCGTAGTGCGGAGGCCCGCGAGGAAAAAATCCCGCTTCGCCTGGTAGAAGTTTGGTAGCTCTACATATGGCTTCGGATTCTTCAGATATTCCGTAAACGCGTATTGCGCCGGGGTGTTGACGGCGAACGCCATGAACTGATGCACCTTGCGGATCTCGACGGTAAATGGCGCTGGTGCGCACGCGTATCCGACCTTCCACCCGGTCGTGTGAAACGTTTTTCCGAAGCTTGAAACGACAACCGTGTGCGACGCCAGCAGAGGTGAGCGCATAAGAGAGCGGTGCGGCGCACCGTCGAACACGATGTGTTCGTACACTTCGTCGGACACCAGAATGACGCCGGTATCGGCAACGATGCGTTCGAGCGCCGCGACGTCGATGTCATGCAGCACGCGGCCGGTTGGGTTGTGCGGAAAGTTGACGATGATCATCCGCGTTTTTGACGTGATCGCATTGCGCACTCGATCCCAGTCGGGCGCGTAACCGAGTGCGTGGTCGAGCGGAACAAACACCGCCCGGCCGCCCGCGAGTTCAATCGAAGGCACGTAG
>JACCZX010000263.1 GCA_013695705.1 Burkholderiaceae bacterium
GTCCTGCAGCGTGCACAGGTGAATGTTCGGCGTGTCGTACCACTGATACGGAATGTGCCGCGTCACCGGCATGCGGCCGGCGAGCAGCGACATCGCGTGCTTCCAGTGGCCGAAGTTGGGAAAGCTCACCACGCCTTGGCGCGCGACGCGCGCCATCTCACGCAAGATGCCCTCGGCGTTGTGCACTGCCTGAAGTGTTTGCGACAGCACCACCGTGTCGAACATGGCGTCGGCAAACATGCGCAGTCCGGCATCCAGATTCGACTGGATGACGTTGATGCCCGATCGCACGCACTCGGCCAGATGATCGTCGCTGATCTCGACGCCGTATCCATGGCAGCGCTTGTGTTCGCGCAGGTGGGCCAGCAACGCACCGTCGCCGCAACCCAGATCAAGCACGCGGCTTTCGGGCCGGATCCAGTCGGCAATCTGCTGCAGGTCGATGCGAAGCTGGTGTGCATTCGCCATCAGAGTGTCTGCGCGATGTTGTCGAAATACGCGCGCACCACGCGGTGATAGCGGAAGTCATCGAGCAGAAAGGCGTCGTGCCCGTGCGGTGCGTCGATCTCCGCATAGACGACGTCGAGCCCGTTGTCGATCAGCGCTTCGACAATTTCGCGCGAGCGCGCCGGCGGAAACCGCCAGTCGGTGGTAAACGCGCCGATCAAAAACTTCGCGCGCGCCGGCGCCAGCGCCGCGACCAGATCGCCGCCGAGTTCCTTGGCCGGATCGAAGTAGTCCAGCGCGCGCGTGATCAGCAAATACGTATTGGCGTCGAAGTACTCGGAAAATTTATCGCCCTGGTAGCGCAGGTAACGCTCGACTTCAAATTCTATTTCGTAGTGAAATTGGTAATCGGCCTCGCGCATGGCGCGGCCAAATTTCTCCGCCATATCCTCGCCCGACAAATATGTGATGTGGCCGATCATCCGCGCCACTCTCAACCCGCGCTTCGGCACCGTCGCATGCGCGTAGTAGTCGCCGCCGTGAAAGTCGGGATCGGAGCGAATCGCAGTGCGCGCGACCTCATTGAATGCAATGTTTTGGGCCGATAGCTTCGGCGCCGATGCGATCGCCACACAATGCGCAATGCGTTCGGGATACTGAATCGTCCACGACAGAGCCTGCATGCCGCCGAGCGAGCCACCCATCACCGCGGCCCAGCGCTTGATCCCGAGCATGTCTGCCAGGCGCACCTGGGCGTTAACCCAGTCTTCGACAGTGACCACCGGAAAGCTTGCCCCGTAAGGCCGTCCGGAGGCCGGATCAAGCGACATCGGACCGGTCGAGCCAAAACAGGAACCCAGGTTGTTGACTCCGACGACGAAGAAGCGATCGGTATCGACCGGTTTGCCAGGGCCCACCATGTTGTCCCACCATCCGGGCACGCTCGGATCTTCGGCGTGCACACCGGCCACGTGGTGGGACGCGTTGAGCGCGTGGCAAATCAATACGGCGTTGGTGTGGTCCACATTCAATTTGCCATAGGCTTCAATCATTAACGAATAGCCGTCGATCGACGCGCCGCTTGACAATTTCAGCGGCGAATTGAATCGAATCACCTGCGGCGTCACGACGCCGACCGAGCCCGTGCCTGAATCCATGGTTGTGGATATTGCCTGATACCAGCAGTGTCAAACTTCGGCACTGGTCGAGTAGAAGGAGCGCGTCATGAGCTATGTCGTTTACGGAATGGCGTCGTCCGGCAATTGCCACAAAGTAAAGATGACGCTGGAAAATTTGCGACTGCCTTATCAGTGGCGCGAGATCGATACGCTGAAGGGAGAAACTCGAACGCCGTCCTTTCTCGCGATGAATTCCAACGGCAAGGTGCCGGTGCTGGCAATCGATCAGACCCAGTATTTGCCGGAATCCAATGCGATTCTTTGGTTTCTCGCGGAAGGAACGCCGCTCGTGCCTGCAGACAAGCTCGATAGAGCGCGCGTTCTGCAGTGGATGTTCTTCGAGCAATACAGTCACGAAACGGCGATCGCCGTGGCGCGCTATATCCGCGCGTTCCTGAACCAGCACGACGACTCGCGTTTGCCAGAGTTGCAAAAGCGCGGCTACGCAGCACTAGGCGTGATGGACCGGCACCTTGAAGCCCGCGATTACTTCGTGGGCAGCGCGCTATCGATCGCAGACCTGGCGCTGTTCGCATATACGCACAAGGCCGATGAGGGCGGCTTCGACGTTGCGCCATATAAATCGGTGGTCGCGTGGCTCGATAGAGTGACCTCCGCGCCCGGCGTATCGGTGATGCCGTCACCGTGAGCACATTGCTGCAGCATGTTCGAACGCTGGCACATGGAAACCGGCTGGCCAATCATCGCCTGCACAATGCCTGCAGCCAATTGACGCACGATGAATTCAGGGCGCCGCGCACCGGTTTTTTTCCCAGCTTGTGGGCGACGCTGAACCACATTCTGATCGTTGACTGGTACTACATCGGGGCCCTGTACCGCGAGCCAGACATCCGGCGCTCGTTCGCGGCGGAAACACCTTTCAACAACATGCAGGAACTCGCCGCCGCGCAGGTGACATCTGATCAACGTTTGATCGACTGGTGTATCACGGCCGATGACGCCGCGCTTGATTCAGTGATCGATATGGATCGCGAGTCGTTCGTTCAACGCGATCCCGCGCGCCACGTCGTGATGCATCTACTGACGCATCAGATTCATCACCGTGGTCAGGCGCACGCAATGCTGGCGGGCACCGCAGTTAAACCGCCGCAGCTCGATGAATTTGTGATGCCAAGTGAAACCAAGTTTCGAGTCGCCGACCTCGCCGCACTTGGCTGGACCGAAACCGATTTGTTCGGTTATCAGGCGCGATGACTCACCCGCCGCCAATTGCGGCTCAGTCCACCAATCAGCACTAACATAGGACGATGACCCAGCTCGAAACTCGCCTCAACATGCGCAGCGCGGAGTTTTCTTCGAACACGGCTGCGATGCGTGTGCTGGTTGCCGATTTGAAGGATAAAGTAAGTGGCGTCGCTGCTGGCGGCGGCGTTGAAGCACGCAACAAACATACGGCGCGCGGCAAGCTGCTTCCGCGCGATCGCGTACAGATGCTGCTTGATCCCGGCACGCCGTTTCTTGAACTGTCGCAGCTTGCGGCTTACGGCATGTACGGCGACGCGGCGCCGTCGGCCGGCATCATCACCGGCGTCGGTCGCATCTCCGGTCGCGAGTGCGTTATCGTGTGTAACGACGCGACGGTGAAAGGTGGCACCTACTACCCGATCACCGTCAAGAAACATCTGCGCGCGCAGGAGATCGCGCGCGAAAATCATCTGCCGTGCATCTATCTGGTCGATTCCGGCGGCGCCAATCTGCCAAATCAGGATGATGTATTTCCGGATCGCGAACACTTCGGCCGCATCTTTTTTAATCAGGCAACACTATCGTCGGCGGGCATTCCGCAGATAGCGGTAGTGATGGGTTCGTGCACCGCCGGCGGCGCATACGTACCGGCGATGAGCGACGAGTCAATCATTGTCGCCAACCAGGGGACGATCTTTCTCGGTGGTCCACCGCTGGTGAAGGCTGCGATCGGCGAGATCGTGAGTGCCGAAGATCTGGGCGGCGGCGACGTTCACACCCGGCTGTCGGGCGTGGCCGATCATCTCGCCGCGAACGACGCGCACGCGCTCGCGCTCGCGCGCCGCATCGTGGCGACGACCAACTATGTCAAGCCGGCAGCTCAGCAAGTGCGTGAAGCTCGCCCGCCAAAGCTCGACCCGGCCGATCTGTATGGCGTCATTCCTACGGATACGCGCAAACCGTACGACGTGCGCGAGGTGATCGCACGCATCGTCGACGCCTCGGAATTCGACGAATGGAAGGCGCGCTACGCGACCACGTTGATTACCGGTTTCGCATGGATCGAAGGCATCCCCGTCGGCTTCATTGCGAACAACGGCATTCTTTTCTCAGAAAGCGCACAGAAGGCAGCACACTTTATCGAGCTTTGTTGCCAGCGCAAAGTGCCACTGGTGTTTTTGCAGAACATCAGCGGCTTTATGGTCGGCCGCAAATACGAAAGCGAAGGCATCGCGCGTCATGGCGCCAAGATGGTCACGGCCGTAGCCTGCGCAAAGGTGCCCAAGTTCACCGTCATCATCGGCGGCAGTTTCGGTGCCGGCAACTACGGCATGTGCGGACGCGCGTATTCGCCGCGTTTTTTATGGATGTGGCCGAATGCGAGGATCAATGTAATGGGCGGCGAGCAGGCCGCGTCCGTGCTCGCGACCGTGAAGCGCGACGGCATCGAAGCGCGCGGCAATGCCTGGAGCGCGGATGAAGAAGCGCAATTCAAAGCGCCGATTCTTGCGCAGTTCGAACACCAGGGTCATCCGTATTACGCCAGCGCGCGGCTATGGGACGACGGCGTCATTGATCCGCTCGATACGCGCATGTGCTTGGCGCTCGGACTCTCTGCCGCGCTGAATGCTCCAATTCCGGAGACAAAGTTCGGTGTGTTCCGGATGTAACGGGATAGCCATGAACGTCAGCGTCCATACCCTTCCCGAACACGACGATCTGCGCCGCCAGGTCGCACGCTTTATCGCGAGCGAAGTCGAGCCCCACGCTCTCGAGTGGGACGAAGCCGGCTTCACTCCGCGCGAGGTGTTGCGAAAAATGGGTGCGCTCGGCTGGCTCGGCTTGATGTTTTCGCCCGACCATGGCGGCGCCGGCGCTGACATGATGACCAATGTCGTGTTTCAGGAAGCGCTATCGCGCTCGTCGTCGGGTGGGTTCGTCATTACCGTGCTGGTGCACACCGACATGGCGAGCCCGCACCTTGCACACGCGGGCAATGCAGAGCAGAAAGCGCGATGGCTGCCAAAAGTCGTTACTGGAGAACTGATCACCGCGGTGGCGGTGACTGAGCCCGACGCCGGCTCCGATGTTGCTGCGATCCGGACTCACGCCCGGCGCGATGGCGAAAGCTGGGTCATCAACGGCACCAAGATGTTCATCACCAACGGCGTGCACGCGGATCTTGTATTTGTCGCCGCGCGCACTGATGCAAACGCGAAAGGCTCACGCGGACTCTCGATCTTCGCGGTTGAAAAAGGCACACCTGGTTTTTCCGTCGGGCGCGCGCTGAAGAAAAGTGGCTGGCTCGCATCCGATACTGCTGAGCTGGTGTTCGACAATTGCCGCGTTCCATCGGCGCATCTGATCGGTGAAGAGAACGCCGGCTTCTACGCGATCATGCGCAACTTTCAAACCGAGCGTATTGCATTGGGCTCGATGGCGGTCGGTCACTGCCTGACTGCGCTCGACCTGGCGTATCGCTACGTCTACGAGCGTAAGGCGTTTGGTGCGCCGCTGTGGGACAAGCAAACGGTGCGGCAGCAGCTGTCGATGCTGGCGGCGAAAACCGAAGCGGCGCGCCAGCTGCTGTATCACTGTGCGTGGCTGGTCGATCAAGAGCACGACGCGGTGCGTGAGGTGTCGATGCTGAAAGCGCTGACCGGCGAACTTGTCAACCAAGTAACGTACACCTGCCAGCAGTTCCATGGCGGCATGGGATACATGCGCGAAAGTGCGATCGAGCGCCTGGTGCGCGACGCGCGTGTGCTGGCGATCGGCGGCGGCGCGACTGAAGTGATGTTGGAAGAAGTGGCCAAGCGATGGCAACCAGCCTAACTGGCTTTCGGGTCCTCGGCGTGGCAGCTCTGGTGACGTGCTGCGGACTGGTTAGCGCGTTCGAGCCAGTCACAATTGCCGGAGACATTCCGTTGCAGGTGCAATGGCAAGCTGCGGCTGAAAATGGCCGCCGGCCCGCGATCATTGCATTGCACGGCTGCGGAGGTCTATACAACAACCGCGGCAAGTTTGACGATCGCTACACCTCGTACGCGCAACGCTGGAACTCTGCCGGCTGGCATGTCGTTGCGCCGGACAGCTTCGGCTCGCGCGATCAGGGCGCGATTTGCAAGCAAAGCGCCGCACAACGCACGATCAAGGTGACGCATCGGCGCCACGACGTGCTGCGCACCGCGGCGTGGCTGTTAACGCGCGACGATGTCGACCCGCAACGGATCGCCGTGGTAGGTTGGTCGCACGGTGCCATGACTGCGCTCGAAGTGGTCGACCGTTCGCTATGGCGGACTCAGGCGCCGGCGGCAATCGTGATGTACTACCCGGGCTGTAACGGATGGAAGCGCCGCGCACTGGTGCAACCTGCCGCACCGTTGTTGATGCTGCTCGGCGACGCTGATGAGTGGACGCCGGCCGTGCCCTGCAAAGAGCTCGCCGCACGGTTTCAGGCAGACTACCCGGGCATGGCGACGATGAGAACTTACGCGGACGGTCATCACGGTTTTGACAGTCGCGCGCAGGTTCGCTTTCGGGCCGATATTCCGGCGGGAACCGATCAGCGAGGCGTGCATGTGGGCGGCAATCCGGTGGCGCGCGAGGCGTCACTGTTGGAACTCGATCGATTCCTGGGGCAGCACCTGCGCGACCGATGAAACTCAAGACACTCGAAATCGACATCAATCATCGCGTCGCGGTGGTATGGCTGGCGCGCGATGATGTGCGCAACGCTTTCAACGAAGTGTCGATAGCAGAACTGGCGCAGGCCTTTACCGAGCTGGGGCGCAACGATGATGTGCGCGCGATCGTGCTCGCCGCCAAGGGCCCAGCCTTCTGCGCCGGCGCTGATCTCGACTGGATGAAGCGAATGGCGGGTTATTCGCACGAGGAGAATCGCGCCGATGCGTTGCGTTTGGCAACCATGCTGCGCACGATCTACGAATGCCCGAAGCCGGTGGTCGCGCGGGTGCAGGGCGATGCGTACGCCGGCGGCATCGGCCTGGTGGCGGCGTGCGACATCGCCGTCGCATCGTTGAACGTCACGTTTTGCCTGTCGGAAACCAAGCTGGGGCTGATCCCCGCGACGATTGGTCCATACGTGCTGCGCGCAATGCACCCGCACGCAGCACGCCGCTATTTTCTCAGCGCCGAAAAATTCACCGCCGCTGAAGCATTTCGGATCGGGCTGGTGCACGAGATAGCCCCCGCCGAAGAGCTCGACGGCAAGGTCAACGAGATCCTCGGTGCGCTAATGCTCACCAGTCAAAGCGCGGTGATCGAAGCGAAGCGGCTGGTGCGAGATCTGACCGCGCGCCCGATCGACGACAGTCTGGTAGCCGACACCGCGCTGCGTATCGCCGACATTCGCACCAGCGAGGATGGACGCGAAGGTGTGCGCTCGTTCCTGGACAAGCGCAAGCCGCGCTGGGTCGTCGATTACGAAGCTGCGGTCGCAGCGAACGACGAGTAACCGAAGCAACCCAGCAATGCACGCGTTCGATCTTCCGCAGTTGATTGCACTGGCCGCCGTACTCGGCTTTGCCAGCGGCATTCGCCTGTACGCGGTGTTGTTGATTGCAGGTCTGGTGGGCTACGCCGGTTGGGTTGACCTGCCCGGCGGGCTGGCGGTCCTGCAGCATCCGTGGGTACTTGCTGCATCCGGCGTGATGTTCGCTGTCGAATTTTTTGCCGACAAGATTCCGGGGGTCGACAGTGTCTGGGACGCGATTCAAACGTTCGTTCGCATCCCCGCCGGCGCTGCGTTGGCCGCCGGCGTTTTCGGCGGCATGGACAGCGCCGCGTGGAGCACCGTCGCCGCCATCGTCGGCGGCTCACTGGCAGCCACGAGCCACTTTGCCAAGGCCGGCACCCGCGCCGCGGCGAACACGTCGCCCGAGCCGTTTTCCAACGTGGCGCTCTCGCTCACGGAAGACGTCGGTGTCGCCGGGCTGATGTGGCTCGTCTTGAGTTATCCACTGGCCGCACTTGCAATCGTCATCGCGCTGCTGATTCTTGCCGTGTGGCTGCTACCAAAACTGTTTCGCTTCATCGGGCGCGCCGCGCGAAAATTGTTTGCGCTGTCGCCGAACCGCCATGTGCAACAAAATACTGATCGCTGACCGCGGCGCCTCAGCCTAGCGATGTTCAAAAAAGTTCTGATAGCAAACCGCGGCGAGATCGCTTGTCGCGTGATGACTACAGCGCGGCGAATGGGGATTCGTACTGTTGCGGTTTATTCAGATGCCGACGCCGACAGTCGCCACGTTGCAATGGCGGACGAAGCGGTGCGAATCGGGCCCGCCGCGGCGAATGAAAGTTACCTGCGAGTCGACAGGATCATGGCAGCGGTAACCGCAACCGGTGCCGATTCCGTGCACCCCGGTTATGGATTCCTTTCCGAGAACGAAGCGTTCGCGCGCGCTCTGGCGGCGCAAGGAGTGACGTTCATCGGGCCGCCGCCTTCTGCCATCCGCGCGATGGGCAGCAAAAGCGAAGCGAAGAAATTGATGGAGCGCGCGAAGGTCCCGCTGGTACCGGGATACCACGGCGATCAGCAGCAGCAGGATTTGCTGCTCACAGAAGCGAATCGGATCGGCTACCCGGTTCTGATCAAGGCGAGTGCGGGCGGCGGCGGCAAAGGTATGCGCGTAGTGACAAAGCGCGATGAATTCATCGCTGCGCTCGCTTCATGCCGGCGCGAAGCAAAAGCTTCATTCGACGACGACCACGTGCTCATCGAAAAATATATCGAGCGGCCGCGCCATATCGAAATACAGGTTTTCGCCGATCGCCACGGCAACGCGGTGAGTCTGTTCGAACGCGACTGTTCGGTGCAGCGGCGGCACCAGAAGATCATCGAAGAGGCGCCGGCTCCCGGCATGACCGCGCAACGCCGCCGCGCGATGGGTGAAGCAGCAGTGGCCGCAGCGACCGCTGTCGGGTACGAGGGCGCGGGCACCGTCGAGTTCATCAGCAACCCTGCCGGCGAGTTCTTTTTCATGGAAATGAACACCCGATTGCAAGTCGAGCATCCGGTGACCGAGATGATCACCGGCTACGACCTGGTCGAATGGCAGCTCAGGGTGGCATCGGGTGAAGCGCTTCCGGTCAAGCAGGATCAGCTGGAGATTCGCGGTCATGCCTTCGAGGCGCGCATATACGCTGAGAATCCCGACAAGGGATTCTTACCCGCCACCGGCCGGCTGGTGCATCTGGCGCAACCGAGTGCGGTGGAATTTCGGCGCAACGCCGATGACAACGGATTTCACGATCCCGCGCCGGTGCGCATCGATGCGGGTATCCGCGCCGGCGATCAGATCACGCCGTACTACGACCCGATGATCGCCAAGCTGATCGTGTGGGGCGAGGATCGAACGCACGCACTGGCGCGAATGCAGCAGGCGCTCGGCGATTTTCACATTGTCGGCATTGCGAACAACGTCGACTTTTTATCGCGGCTGGTTGCCAATGAGGCCTTTGGGCGCGGTGATGTGCACACCGGGTTGATTGAGCAGGAGCGCGAACACCTGTTTGCCGATGCGAAGGATGAAGAACCGGTCTCGCACGACGTGCTCGCTTTTGCGTGCGCCCGCATTCTGTCGGACGAAGCGCGCGACAGGACGAACGATCCGTGGAGTTCAGCGCACGGCTGGCGCTTGAATACCAACTATCGGCGTGCCGTTGCACTGACCTCCGCCAGTGGCATACACAACGTCGACCTCGAATACGCGCGCGATGGATTTGTGTTTCATCGCGACGGCGTCGATCACACACTGGCAATCCTGGCAACCGGTGGCTCTGGCGTATCGATTCGCTTCGGCGGACATACATTGACCGCCGACGTCGTACGGAGCGGCGAGGAGCTGCACGTATTTCATAACGGGCGCCACCGTGCGCTCAAACTTGCCGACGTCATCGCACAAGCGGGGGCTGCCGAGGCCGAAATCGGCAGGCTGACCGCGCCGATGCCGGGCAAACTCATCGCGATCCACACCTCGCCTGGCGCAAAAGTCGAGCGGGGGGATGCGCTGCTGGTAATGGAAGCGATGAAAATGGAGCACACCATTGTCGCGCCGGCTGACGGCGTTGTCAGCGACGTTCTGTATGCCGTTGGCGATCAGGTTGCAGAAGGCGCTGAGCTGGTGAGATTTGCCGGCACCGGTGTTTCGGGTTGAGGCTCGACCGACTGCATTGCGGTCACCAGCGCCGCCGGTGGCAGTTTCTCGATTGAATCCTTAAGCGTAAGCACGACGTCCGAGGCGCCAGCAGCAAGCAATTTGACGCGGCCTTTTTCCATATCTCCTTCGGCATGCCAAACCGCTACCACGACTTTCAACTGCGGAAAATGCGGGCGGAGGCGTTTGCAGAAATGCGAAGCATGTAGAACGGCGGCCGGCGGCAAAGCCGATATGTACACCACTTGCGGCGCCAGCTCACGCACTCGATCGACCACCTCGGTCTTAAGCACGTGGGTCGTCAGCAGTTCCGCCGAAACGTTGCGACGGGTAAGACTTCGCAGCAGCATGGCGCCGATAATTTCATCGGCTTCATCGCGCGCCGGCACGATGCACACTGTCACCGGACCGGGCGCGAGCGGAGGCGTTTCCGGTCCCTTCGTTGCATCTTTGGCGCCTTCCGGCGCGGGCGCTTGCGCCTTCTCATCGGCGGGTTCCGCAAGATCTTCCACCAGCGTGCGCATGCTGTCGAAGACAAAGCGCGTGCGCTCCTCCGACAAGGCATCGTTATGCCGATCGCGCTCGGCCAGATCGAGTACCGGAATCAACACATCTTCATACAGTGCGTCGAGTCCGTGTTCGGCCACATGCGCTTCGGCAAGCTCGGTGGCTTCTTCCAGATCGCGTGCCAGCAGGCGCTGATAAAGACGATCCTGCAGCGATAGCACGGGTTGATCGCCGAGCATGATGCTCAGAAATGCGAACTGCGGAATGTGGCGTCCCACAACAACCAGGCAGACCGTCAGCGGCACGGCGAGCAACAGGCCGACCATGCCCCATAGCCAGGTCCAGAAAATTGCGGCGACGATGACGGCGAGTGGCGACATGCCGGTGCTGGCGCCGTATGCCCAAGGCTCAATAACATTGTTGCTGATGAGTTCCAGAACCAGGAACACCGCGACGGTCCAAACCACCAGCGACCAGTCGTCAGATATCGCAAACGCGAGCGCGATCGGCAGCGCGGCCGCGATCCACGCGCCGAGGTAAGGAATAAAACGCAAAGCAGTCGCCAGCACGCCCCATAACGCCGCGTTCGGTATTCCTATTGCGTACAACGCAATGCCCACCGGAAGCCCGTAGCTGACGTTGACGATCAGCTGCACGCGCAGATAACGGCCCACACGCTCGGCCGCTTCCTCCAATACCTGCGTAGTCACGTTGAGTTGCCCTTGCCCAACCAGGCGAATCATGCGATCACGCAGGTCTTCCCGCTGCAGCAGCATGATGAACGTGAACAGAATCACCGCCCCAGCCACCGTGAGTGGCACGATCAGTGGCGTGATCACCTCGCGCATCAGTTCAAATGGCGTGAGTTGCGCCTCTGCGATCGTCACCGGCACCGGGCGCTCCCCTTGCGCCGGCAAACGCGGCGAGCCGCGCGGTGCGGGCGCGGTCGCAGCCGCCGCTTCCTGCTTTGCGATTTCGGTGCCGATCTCGTCGATCGTGCGCCGCGCTTTGCTGATGCTGCCCTGTGGATCCGATCGCAAAATCGAAATCTTGCTTTGAATGTTGTTCTTGTATTCCGGCAGGCTGGAGGCGAAGTTCAGAAATTGAGCCGCCGTGACCCACACGAGGCCGACGATCACGCAGCACGACACTGCCACCATCACCGTAGTGGCCAGCGCGCGCGGAAAGCGGCGTCGCTCTAACCATCGCACGCCGGGCGCCAACAGGAAAGTGAGCAGGACCGACAACGCCAGCGGAATCAACACGTCGCGACCGAAATAAAGAATGCCGGTCACAACGACGAACGTGACCATGATCGTCAGTTGCGATCCGGGTGTCTTTGGTATCGGTGTTCGGCTAGACGGTTCTAACAGAGTGGGCACCGCTGCATCCACGAGCGCAACAAAGCGTGGGCAATCATAGCTCTCAGCCGTTGATGCATGCGACACCGAGCGGCATCACGACGACGCCAGATCTAGGTTATCGCTTTCTCGATATCGGCGATCGATGCTTTGGTAAAAGTCTTGCCTATTTCCGAGATCAATCGATCCTGCACTTCCTTGTGCAAGGTCGGGCGGATCTGGCCTAGCGTCTGCGGGTCGGCGACAAGAACGAGCGCGGCGAAATCTCCGTTGTGAGCGCGACGGTAGAGCTCTTTTCCAAGCTGTTTTGCGAACGTGGCCTCGTCGTTATCCTTGGGCGACGACTCGGTGGGCATTCCCGAACCGCCTTCGTTGAGAAGATCAGTAGGATTGAACTCGCCGTCGGCTTTTAACGCTATCTTGTCCGCCTGACCGGAATTTCGAAAGAATCGCGCGCCCGCGCCATCGGCCACCACCACGAGTGCGTTGTGGGGAATCTTGTCTGCCTTCATTGCTCTCCTTGATTTGTGCGCAAGCGTGGCCTGCGTGTGCTGAAGTGCTCAGCGTACCAAGCCGGCGGCGAGCAGCGCTAACATCGCTCCTACCGTTACTAGAATTCGTACTTCGGAGACTTCAAGTGTCCGCCCTTCCGCAACACGTTCGCATCGTCGATGTCGGCCCGCGTGATGGCCTGCAGAACGAGAAACAGATGATTCCCGCGAGCATCAAGATCGAGTTGGTCGATCGGCTGACGGCCGCCGGCTTTACGAACATCGAGGTCACGTCGTTCGTGTCGCCCAAATGGGTGCCGCAGATGAGCGACGCCGCTGACGTGATGTCGCGCATTCGGCGCCAGGCGGGCGTCACCTACTCGGTGCTGGTGCCGAATGAGAAAGGCTTAGCGCGCGCGCTGGCGGCAAAGGCCGACGAAATTGTGGTGTTCGCGGCAGCAAGCGAAGCGTTTTCGCAACGCAATATCAATTGTTCGATCGACGAATCGATCGAGCGTTTTCGCCCCGTGGCCGCCGCAGCGCGTGCGCATGGAATTCGCGTGCGCGGCGCCTTATCGTGCGCGCTCGGCTGTCCGTATCAGGGCGACGTGGCGCCGAGCGCCGTTGCACACGTCGCGCGACTGATGCTGGACATCGGCGTGCAGCACATCGGGGTGGCCGACACGATCGGTACTGGCACACCAGAGAAAACCAAGCGAGTGATGGATGCGGTGCTCGATGTTTACGAGCTCGATGCGATCAGCGGGCATTTTCACGACACCTACGGCATGGCGACTGCAAACGTGTACGCGTGTCTCGAGCTCGGAATTTCGAGCTTTGACAGCAGCATTGCCGGACTCGGAGGCTGCCCGTACGCGAAGGGCGCCACTGGCAACGTCGCTACCGAAGACGTGTTGTATCTACTGAACGGACTCGGCATTGACACTGGAATCGATTTTCAAAAAGCAGTCGAGACGGGGCAGTGGATCAGCGGCATCCTCGACCGCAAGGCGCATTCTCGCGCAGGCAACGCTGTAACCGCCAAGCTCGCCGCCTGAATTTCGCGACCACCGATCACTGCCCAGATGTCGCCAGATCTAAAGCCGGGTGTGCAATTCGATTTCAGTTACACCGTGCCCGACAGCAAGACGGTGCCCCGCCTCTACCCCGAGTGGCTCGAGTTTCAAGACATGCCCGAGGTGTTCGCCACCGGTTACCTGATCGGATTGATGGAAGGCGTGTGTCAGTTGTCGATCAAGCCGTTCCTCGACTGGCCGCGCGAACAATCGGTCGGCACGCACGTCGCCTTTTCGCACCTTGCGGCCACGCCGCCGGGCCTTACCGTGCGCGTTCACAGTGAGGTGATCGGCGTCGAAGGGCGGAAGATAACGTTTCGCGCCAGCGCGCACGACGGGCATGATCTCATCTCCGAAGGGACGCACCAGCGCGTGATCATCGATGCCGCGCGCTTTAACCTAAATTTGCAATCGAAGCGCCAGGCTGCACGCTGAGCGCCATGTCTTCGTCGCAACCGAGCCTGGCAGTGCTGTCGCCATGCATCTCGATCTGCAAAATGGATGCAGACAGCGGCTGGTGTGAGGGTTGTCTGCGCACGATCGAAGAGATTGCCCGATGGTCGCAGATGAGCGATGAACAGAAACGCGAGATATGGATGCAACTACCGCTACGGCGCGCGTCGCAGTGACCGATGCGGCGGCGGCTTTACCGCCGTCGATGCGTGTGCTCGAACGCGGCTGGGTTTCCTCGAACAACATACTGCTGTTCGACGATGATCATTCGGCGACGTTGATCGACTCGGGCTACGTCGCGCACGCCGAGCAAACCATACAGCTGGTACGCCAAGCGCTTGACGGGCGAACACTGGCGCGCGTTATCAACACGCACCTGCACTCCGATCACTGCGGCGGCAACGCGGCTGTAAAGCAAGAGTTCGGCGCGCTGATTTTCATTCCGCCCGGCCTCGCAGCAGCCGTCGATAATTGGGACGAAGCAACGCTCGGGTATCCGGCGTTCGGTCAGGCGTGCGATCGATTCATCTATGACTCGTTGATCGCGCCGGGCGACCTCCTCACAATGGGCGGACAACAGTGGCAGGCGCTCACTTCACCCGGGCACGACCCGAATTCCATCGTGTTGTGGAACGCGCACGACCGGATATTGATCTCGGCCGACGCGCTATGGGAGCACGGCTTTGGCGCGATATTTCCCGAGGTCGAGGGTGAATCAGGATTTACCGAACAGCGCGCGATCTTGCAGCAGATAAAAGAGCTGAAGCCCAGGCTGATCATTCCCGGCCACGGCGCGCCGTTTACCGGGGTCGCTCAGGCGCTGACTCGCGCGTTCGGACGGTTAAACGCGCTTGAAGCCAGCCCGGAGCGCAACGCGCGCAACGTAATCCGAACGCTGATCAAATTTCATTTGCTGATCGTGCGGCAAACCACGGTTGACGGGCTGATCGCGCATTTCAGCGGTGCGCGCTATGCGCAGGTTGTCAATCAGCGCTATTTTCAATTAGGGTTTGCTGACTTTCTTTTACGTACCGTAAATGAGCTTGCAGCCGCTGGCGCGCTTGAGCTGCGCGAAGCAATGGTTGTCAATTGCGACTGATCGGGCAGGTAGCCGCTACGTCCACAGCGCGGCGGCCATCAGTGCCATCGACACCAGCCCCACCACACCCGTCAGCAGGTGCAAATCATCTTCGGAATCGGTACCGTAGCTGACATCGTCCGTCATCGTCATCTCCGTTGTTACGTCCTAAGTTAAACATCGGCGCGCCGGCGGCGCGGTTTGATCGACCTAATGGACGAGAAACACCCGAATAGTCCGCCTAGCTAGAACACCATGGTTCGCGTCCGGTTATTCATCGCTTCGGCGATCACGGTAGCGGCGCCGGCGTGGCCGTCGCATTCTGCAATCAGCGGCTGGTTTCGCGCGTGCTCATGCACCGCCATTGCGCAAGCAAACAACTGCACGCCGACCGCTTTTACTTCGCGAATGAAATCGCCGACCGTCTTGGATCGGCCAGTGTCGGTGTGCGCCGCGTCGGCCACCCCGGGCACTAACCAGCGCACGGCAGACGATGTGAAATGCATGTCGACTTCGATTTCCAGCGCGCGCGCAGCCAGCGCGTAAACGAACGGCGCCGCGGCCAACGACGGATTTTCAGGGCCCGCCGACCACAGCACGATCACCAGCCGGTCGGACACATCACTCATTGTCAGTAACCGCGATTCGGGTCGATGTCGAAATCTTCGGTGTAAAAGTCGTCGATCGGCGGCACCAGCTTTTCTGCCAATCGTGGTTGCAGCCATTCGCGATAAGTCGCAACATCCATCAGCGCATCGCGCTCGGTCACCAACTCGGTGGGCTCGACTTCGAACAACCAGCCGGAGCCGTAGGGATCGGCGATGATTAAATGAATGTTGTCGACCGCGCACGCATTGGCTTCGACGATGCGGCACGACAGCGGCGCGTGAATCGCCATCGCGGTCTTGCCGGTCTCCATCACGCCGAGTGAGCGATCGCGCGCAATCATGCTGCCGGCCGGACGCGGCGTGAACGTCATGAACTGCCCATGCGAAGACACCAGATGCGTGGCGCCGATGCGGGCGCGACCGTCGGCGCCCAAGCGCACCCACATGTCCTGCTCCGCTGCGTACAGCACGTCCGTCGCAAGCTTGTCCAATTCACTGTTCAGGGTGTTCTCCATTCGCTATCGCGCACGAGTGGACAAGCGCGGCATGCGTGTTCATGTTCGTGGCGGAAGAGTATGGGAGTCGAACCCACCAGGGATTGCTTGCAACCCCTACCAGATTTGAAGTCTGGCCGGACCACCGGGACACGACACTCTTCCGTTGTAAATCAGTGTACGCAGCATCAGGCGCGCCACGGATTTGCGCGTCTGACCAAATGGTCGTCGCGCACCCTGCTGGTGTAGCCCACCTTGTCGAAAAACTCCAGGATCTGTATTGCCAGCTTGCGGCCAGTACCAATCTGATCGCGAAATTCTGCGGCACGCGCGACGCCATGGCGCTCAGCGACGCTGCCTGCGATGTCTGCAAGGTCTGCCACCGCTGTCGTCAGGAAAAAGTGATCCTGCGCGACCAGCATCACGTCGCCCACGCGCGCCACAGTTTTTAACAGATGCCGTACTTCGATTTCGGCGATGCCGGTTTCACGCGCGATGTCGCGCACGCGCGGTGGCTCGAACTTGCGGTCCTGCAGCAGCGGCTTGACGCGTTCCCACCGCACTCGCTGGTCCTTTCCCAGCTCTGCTGTGTGCGACGGCAATGCGAGAAACGCTCCGCGGCGCTTCAGCAGCGATTCGCTTAACAGTTCGTCCACAACAGCAGCAAAAACATCCGCATGAAGTGCCGGCGCAACCATTCGACGCAGACGTTGCTGCTCGACTCCCGGCATTTCGGGCTCGCGCTGGTGCGCCACGCCGACCGCACTCACCAGTTCGTTGCGCAGGCGTTGCCAATACTCACGCGAGAGCACGAAGCCAGCAGTGAGATGCGCGCCGCTCGCATCGATCAGCTCGCGCACCTCTTCGTCGCGCAAGTTCCAATTCGATGCCAGTCGGGCCAAAGGCACCGGCTCACGATCGAGCCACGCGCGCAATGCCGCGGCGGGCGCGCCGTCGCGCAGCGCTTGCAGCAAATGCAAGCGGGCCGGCGCGCGCCGGCCACGACGCGTGGGAGAACCAAGCGGCGTTACGTCAAGCACAGCGCCACCGCCAAGCGTGCGCTGCGCAGAAGCATCGCGAATCACGAAGCGGTCACCGCAACATATGGCCAACGGTCGATCGAGCTTCAGCGACACGAGCCTTGATTCTCCCGGCTCGACGCGAGTCGCATCGAGCACTGCGACGCGCGCCATCGCTTCGGCAGTGCCGTGATGCAGATGCACCATCGCCGAGTTTGCCAACGACTTAGATACCCGCGTTGACAACGTCACGGTCGCGTCAAAACGTTCGGCCATGTTGGAGAGCGCTTGCGCCTGCACCCACATGCCACGCTCGACCTGCGATTTTTCGAGTCCGACCAGATTCAACGCGCAGCGTTGCCCGGCGATGCCGGCGTCGCTCGCTCGATCTTGCGCGTGAATTGAGCGCACGCGTGCAGTAAGCGAACCCTGTGTCATCGGACCGACGGTGACTGACGCGCCGACGCGAATCGCACCTGCATGCACGGTGCCGGTGACCACGGTGCCGATGCCGGGCAGAGTAAAACTGCGGTCGGCAGCCATCCGAAAATGCCCATTGCCGGTTCGAGCACCGTGCAACGCGGCAACCTGCAACAGATGCGCTTGCAAAGCATCGACGCCAGCGCCGGTGATTGAAGAAACAGGAAAGACGGGCCAGTGTTGCGCCGCTGACGCTTGAACGCGGTCGGTGAGCTGTCGCTGCACCTGATCGATGCGCTCGTGGGGCACCGCGTCGATCTTGGTGAGTGCGATCGCTCCCGCGTCGATGCCGAGCAACATCAGGATATCGAGATGCTCGTCGGTCTGCGGCATCACGCCATCATCTGCCGCAACGACCAAAAGGGCAAAATCAATCCCGGTAACGCCCGCCAGCATCGTGTGAATGAATTTCTCGTGCCCCGGAACATCGACGAAGCCCAGCACGTCGTGCCCGCCGACCGGTACGTAGGCGTAGCCGAGCTCGATCGAAATGCCGCGCTTGATTTCTTCGGGCAGGCGATCTGTATCGCGGCCGGTGAGCCGCTTGATCAATGATGTCTTGCCGTGATCGATATGACCGGCAGTGCCGATGATCATGCAGTGACCAACGCGTTCAAATTAGCGACGAATGCCGCTTCGTCGCTCGGCCGCAGGCAGCGCAGGTCTAGCCACAGCGCGCCGTCGCCGATGCGCCCGATCACCGGTATGGGAAGTGCCCGCAGTCGATCCTGCAACTCCTCGATGATGCGGCCACTTGTCTTGCGGTGCGGGCGAATCACCAGTGCAGCCGAAGGCAAACGCTCGACGGGCATGCTGCCGAACCGATCTGGCTGGCACAGTGCTCGATCGTTACGATAAAAGCCTCGGCCAGCACTTTTTCGATTGCCGTGGCGATGCGTTCGCACGCCAGCCGGATGTCCGCCGGCCGGCGCGCAAGTAACGCGAGGGTAGGCAACCGTTCGTCGAGCCGATGGCCGCTGGCGTAGATGCGCAACGTGGCTTCGAGCGCCGCAATCGTGAGCT
>JACCZX010000279.1 GCA_013695705.1 Burkholderiaceae bacterium
CATCGGAATGGCTGCTCAAGTCGGTGCAGATCGCCAGCATCGCTCAGCGCGCGATCGCGGTCGACAAACACGTGGTGATTTGCGGCTTCGGCCGCAGCGGACAGCATTTGGCCAAAATGCTCGAGCAGGAAAACATTGCGTTCATTGCGCTCGATCTCGACGTGGATCTGGTGCGAGAAGCCGCCGGCGCTGGAGAATCAGTGGTCTACGGCGACGCGGGGCGCCGCGAAGCGCTTGTCGCGGCGGGCATAACGCGCGCTGCAGCTTTGGTCATTACGTACGCCGATACACACTCCGCATTGAAGGTGCTGAATCACATGCACGAATTGGCGCCGACGTTGCCTGTCATTGTGCGAACACAAGATGATCATGACCTTGACCGGCTGACGCGCGCGGGCGCGACCGAGGTCGTTCCTGAAATCCTCGAGGGCAGTTTGATGCTCGGCTCGCACGCGCTAGTACTGCTTGGGGTGCCGCTGGCGCGCGTTGTCAGGCGCGTGCGTGAGGCTCGTCATCAGCGCTATCGAATGTTGCGCGGGCACTTTCACAGCAGCTTCGGAGACGACGACGATGCGATCGACGATGACGCGCACGAGCGGTTGCATTCGGTGCCGATCGAAATCGGTGCGGCGGCAGTCGGCGAGGCTATACGGAATCTCGAGTTGGCGAAAATCGGCGCCGAGATTATTTCGGTGCGCCGACGCGGCATTCGCGGCGCGGATCCAAGCCCGGATATGCGGCTCGAGGCCGGCGACATTGTCGTTTTGCGCGGCGTTCCTGAGGCGCTCGATCTTGCGGAGCAATGTCTTCTGCAAGAATAAGTGCGCTGCGGGAACTTTTCTTTCCGCCGACAGCAATAGCTGCTAGATGAGCAACGCAGGGAGCCTCGTGGCATTTGATTCAGTCGCGGGTGCGTCAAAGCAACCGTCAATGCAGCATGTCGTCGCAGTCACGCCGCTTGACGAAGCGAACCAGGTCGCACCGGTGCGTGACGGCGAGCGCAAATAGATTCGATCTAGCAAAGTCCCCGCCGGTGATTCACCGCCAAATGGACGGTGGTTGTTTGTTGCGCTGCCGAGCAAGCACCGGCGCGAGGTACGTGCCGGTATAACCTTTGCCGCTCGCGGCCACCAGCTCTGGCGCGCCGGTAGCGATAATTTCCCCGCCGCCGTCTCCGCCTTCGGGCCCGAGATCGATCACCCAGTCAGCCGTCTTGATGACATCGAGGTTGTGCTCGATGACGATGACCGTGTTGCCGGTGTCGCGCAACTGATGCAGCACTTTCAGCAGTAACGCGATGTCGTGAAAGTGCAGTCCGGTAGTGGGCTCGTCGAGAATGTAGAGCGTGCGACCGGTGTCGCGCTTCGACAATTCGAGCGAGAGCTTCACGCGCTGCGCTTCGCCGCCCGACAACGTCACCGCGCTTTGACCGAGCTTGATGTAACCGAGCCCGACGTCGAGCAGCGTTTGCAGCTTGCGCGCGATCGTTGGCACTGCGCTGAAAAATTCGAAGCCGTCTTCGACGGTTAGCTCCAGCACATCGGCGATGCTTTTGCCCTTGTAATGCACCTCGAGCGTTTCGCGGTTGTAGCGCTTGCCATGGCAAATGTCGCACGGCACGTAAACGTCGGGCAAAAAATGCATCTCGACCTTGATGACCCCATCGCCCTGGCACGTCTCGCAGCGTCCGCCTTTGACGTTGAATGAAAACCGGCCCGCTTCATACCCACGCTCTCGCGCCGTGGGTGTCTCAGCGAACAGTTCGCGGATGGGAGTGAAGAGTCCGGTGTAAGTGGCGGGATTAGAACGCGGCGTGCGGCCGATTGCACCTTGATCGACACTGATCACCTTGTCGAAATTCTCGAGCCCGTCGATCGAAATGAACGGAGCGGGCTCTGCAGATGAACCGTAAAGATGCCGCGCAACCGCCGCGTACAGCGTGTCGTTGATCAACGTCGACTTGCCGGAGCCCGAAACTCCGGTCACGCACGTCAACAGACCGATCGGAATTTCGAGCGTCACGTCTTTCAGATTGTTGCCGTGCGCGCCGCTCACTTTCAGCCAGGTCGTGAAGGGCGGCGTGCGATCGTCCGGGATGTCGATCTGCCGGCGGCCCGACAGGTACTGGCCGGTCAGCGAGTCGGGATGGTCGAGCACGTCTTGCAACGCACCTTGCGCCATGACTTCACCACCGTGCACTCCGGCGCCCGGACCCATGTCGACCAGATAATCGGCGGCGCGTATCGCGTCTTCATCGTGCTCGACCACGATCACCGTGTTGCCGAAATCGCGCAGATGTTTGAGCGTGTCGATCAAGCGGCCGTTGTCGCGCTGGTGCAGGCCGATCGAAGGTTCGTCAAGCACGTACATCACGCCCGTGAGGCCGGAGCCGATCTGCGATGCCAGGCGGATGCGCTGCGATTCACCGCCCGACAGCGTCTCCGCCGAGCGGTCGAGCGACAGATAGTCGAGCCCGACGTTGACCAGGAAGCGCAGGCGAGAACGAATCTCGTGCACAATTTTATCGGCGATTTCCTTTTTCGACCCGGTGAAGTCAAGCCGCGCGAAATATTCGGATGCTTCGCGCAGCGGCGCCGCGGCGATTTGATAAATGCCGCGCTGCTCCGCCCCTTCACCGATGAATACGTTGCGCGATTCGCGCCGCAGCCGCGTTCCCTCGCACGCCGGACACGCACGGCGCGCGCGCAGCTTGCCGAGCTCCTCGCGCACGACGGGGGAATCGGTCTCGCGGAAGCGCCTCTGCAAATTGGGAATGACGCCCTCGAAAGGGTGGCGTCGCATCATCCTGCGACCGCGTTCGTTGGTGTATGCAAACGCAATGTCGGTTTCGCCCGATCCCTGCAAGACCACGTCGCGCACCGCCTGCGGCAATTGTTCGAACGCAATGTCGATGTCGAACCCGTAGTGTTGCGCCAGCGTCGACAACATCTGAAAGTAGTACTGGTTGCGCGCGTCCCAACCCTTGATCGCGCCACTGGCGAGGGACAACTCGGGATGTGCAACGACCCGACTCTCGTCAAAGTAGTCAACCTGACCGAGACCGTCGCAACTCTGGCACGCGCCGATCGGGTTGTTGAACGAGAACAGCCGCGGCTCGAGCTCGGACAACGAGTAATCGCATTCCGGACATGCAAAGCGGCTCGAAAACAATGTTTCGCGCCCGTCGTCCAGGTCCAGCAGCAATGCGCGGCCGTCGGCCAGCCGCAGCGCAGTTTCAAACGATTCAGCCAACCGCTGCTGCGCGTCGGTGCGCACCTTCAGACGGTCGACCACGACGTCGAGCGAATGCTTCTCGGTTTTCTTCCGCGGCGGCAGCGCATCAGCTTCTACAATCGCGCCGTCGATGCGAAAGCGCACGAAGCCCTGCGTCTGCATATCGTCGAAAAATTCAGCGAACTCGCCCTTGCGCTCACGGATCACCGGCGCCAACACCATCACCCGCGTATCGGGCGGCAAACCAAGCGTGGTATCGACCATCTGCGATACGTTCTGCGACTGCAGCGGCAGCTTGTGGATCGGGCAGTATGGAGTGCCAACGCGCGCGTAAAGCAAGCGCAGATAGTCGTGAATCTCTGTGACGGTGCCGACCGTCGAACGCGGATTGTGCGAAGCCGAGCGCTGCTCGATCGAGATCGCCGGAGAGAGACCCTCGATGAGATCGACGTCGGGCTTCTCCATCAGCTGCAAAAACTGGCGGGCGTAAGCCGAGAGCGACTCCACGTAACGGCGCTGACCTTCGGCGTACAGCGTATCGAACGCGAGCGACGATTTGCCCGAGCCCGACAGTCCGGTAATCACGATCAGTTGATGCCGCGGCAGATCGAGATCGATATTTTTCAGATTGTGTGTGCGTGCGCCCCGCACTCTTATTTCTCCGGGACGGGTCTCGCCGCTGATGCGGACTGCGCTCATCTTCTGCTTAATGTGGCGAACGAGACGAATCAAAAGGGCAACTTGTTACTATAACTACAAACCTGTAGGCGGCCTTGCACGCAGCGCGACGTGCTCTACAGCGCCGCTCGAATCAGCCCCTTTTCAGCATGACCGATCCCTCTCCCTCTCAGATGTCAGCGCTCGAAATTCGGGCCAGCGTTTCGCTGGCGTCGATCTTTGCGCTGCGCTTGCTCGGGCTGTTCCTGATCCTGCCGGTGTTTGCGGTCTACGCGCAGTCGATTCCCGGCGGCAATGACGCGACGCTGGTCGGGCTCGCGCTCGGCATTTACGGACTGACGCAAGGCTTGCTGCAGATTCCCTATGGCGTGGCCAGCGATCGGTGGGGTCGCAAGCCGGTGATTGCCGCCGGACTCATCGTATTTGCGGTCGGAAGTTTTATCGCCGCTGCGGCCACCGACATCACTTGGACGATCGTCGGCCGCGCGGTGCAGGGCGCGGGCGCGATTTCAGCAGCGGTAACCGCTTTTATCGCAGACAGCACACGTGATCAGCATCGAACCAAGGCGATGGCACTGGTCGGCGGGTCGGTTGCAGTGACCTTCGCCGGCTCGCTGGTGCTGGCGCCCGCGCTTTATGCCGCGATTGGAGTCAATGGGATGTTTGCGATGACCGGCGGGCTCGTCATTGCAGCCATCGGCGTGCTGCTATGGGTGGTGCCACCGGCGCCGCCGAAGGCGCACCGCAGCGCCGGTAGCGCGTCGTCGGTGACGCTGGACCCGCAGTTGCTGCGCCTCAACATCGGCATATTCGTTCTGCACGCCGTACTAATGGCGATGTTCGTTGTCATCCCTTTGCTGCTGGTGCAGCGCGCCGGCTTGCCGCTATCCGAACACTGGAAGGTTTATTTTCCGGTGGTGATCTTGTCGTTTGCATTGATGATGAGGCCGTTGATGGTGGCCGAGCGCCGCGCGATAGTGCGGCCGCTTTTTATCGGCTCGATCGTCCTGGTAATGATCGCGCAGCTGGGATTTCTGCTGTTTGGTGATTCGCTTGCGTGGCTGGCACTATGGCTACTGCTTTTCTTTACCGGCTTCAACATGCTCGAAGCGTTTCTGCCGTCGCTGGTATCGCGCGTCGCGCCGGCGTCCGCCAAGGGGCTCGCACTGGGCATTTACAATACCGCGCAGGCTCTGGGTCTTTTTGCCGGTGGAGCCCTCGGCGGTGTCATCGCCGCGCGCTGGGGCGCCGAAGGAGTTTTCGTGTTCGCGGCAAGCGTGACGGCAGTGTGGTGGTTGATTGCGCTCGGCATGCGAGAACTTCCGGTAGTAGCCGTAAGTGATCCAGTGTCGGCTTAGCGCGAGCACGCGACGACGATGAGAAGAATTTATTCAGGAGGCAGCGATGGCATCCGTTAACAAAGTGATACTGATCGGCAATCTCGGCCGCGATCCCGAGACGCGCTACACGGCTGACGGTGCTGCAGTCACCAATATCACGATCGCCACGTCCGACAAATGGAAGGACAAGGCCACCGGCGAAATGAAGGAGGCGACCGAGTGGCACAAGATCGCGTTCTTCGGCCGGCTGGCCGAAGTGGCCGGCGAATATTTGAAAAAAGGCCGTCCGGTTTACGTCGAAGGAAAATTACGCACGCGTAAATGGCAGGACAAGGAAGGTCAGGATCGCTACACGACCGAGGTGATTGGCGACGTCATGCAAATGCTCGGCTCGCGCGAAGGCATGGGGGGTGCGGCGGGCGGGGATTTTGACGGCGGCGACGAGTCTCGGGCCCCAGCGCGTTCGAGCCCCAGCCAGACCCCGCGCTCACAGCCGGCTAAATCGGCGCCGAGCGTTGCCGAGATGGACGACGATATTCCGTTTTAGCCGACAGCAGCGACAACGCAATCGCATGCAGGGGTCCTGCACTGGCGATCAGTGATGGCTCGGCCAGCGGATCGCCGCCGCTCCACGACGTGACAACGCCGCCCGCACCTTCCACCACCGGCACGATCGCCGCGACGTCCCAGTAGCCCAGGCGCGGATCGAGCATTAGGTCGGCGGTGCCGGTGGCCAGTGCGAAATAGCCGAAGCAGTCACCCCAGGTGCGATAAAGCTTTGCGCGTTTGACGATTTTTTCGATCAGCGCAGTGTTAGCTGCAGGTTGCTCATGCAGTGTCCAGTGCGACGTTGCCAGAACCGTGGCGTCTTCAAGGCGCTCGCATCGACGTACTTGAACGCGCCGCGCCGAGCCATCGTTTGCATACAAAGTGGTGCCGCGTTGATGTCCAATGATGGCGACTCCGACCGCCGCGTGGCCAATTGCGCCGAGTACCGGCCGATATGTGCCGCGTTCCCAGCGCTCGAGCGCGATCAACGTGCCGAACAAGAAACAATTCGTGATGAACGCGCGCGTGCCGTCGATTGGATCGAGCACCCAGCGATAGTCACGGCCGTTCTTGACGCCGTGCTCTTCGCCCACGATCGCGTGCTTCGGATAGCGCTGCTCAATTAAGCGGCGCATCGCGGCTTCGGCATCTCGATCGGCCAGCGTTACCGGGCTCGCGTCGCCCTTGGTTAAAACTGCTGCGCCGCTCAGAAAAAATGGTCGAATCGTCGTAAACGCCAGCGCGATCAGCTCGTGCATGAACGGCACGAACTCGCGCTCCTCGGCAGGCGAGAGAGGCGCGCTGTAACGCAATGTCAAACGCGCTTGCCCGACGTGAACAGCAACTCGCACGCTGCGCGGTCGCTGGCATCCGAGGCAGCAGATGCGCATAGCGGCGACACTTTGGTGTTCAGGCGCGCCAGTGCAGCGTCGTGCTTGCCGTCTTTGTTCCACGCGACAAGCCGGGCACTCATCCGCTCCAGCGTGCGTTTGCTGCGGCCGGAAAACGCGCCGGATTCCGTGCGCAGCTCGCCGACCACGCGCGTTGCGGCGTTTTCGATCTGCGCGGCGTCCTGCGGCGCAAGATCGAGCAGGTAGCGGACGTATGCGCCGCCCCACTCGAGGCGTGTCGCGGGCCCGACCGATGTTTCATAACCCTGTCGCGCCCATTCGATGGCGGTGGTGTTGCCATCAGCTGTATTGCGCTTCTTCGCGTTGGAGGCGAGCACCAGCATGTAGTAGTAGGGCGAGTGCGAACGCTTTAGCTCGCGCGTGATCAACGCGTCCGATTCGTCGAGCAAGCCCGCCTGTGCAAGCATCGAGGCGGCGCTATAGATCACCGACTGCCGCTCGTTGGCGTCAGCTGTTGCGCTGTCGACGCGCGCTGCCTGCATGCGCACTGTGCCCAGCAGCGGCGCGGGTAGTGCGCCGTCCTTATTATCCAGCCGCGCTAGCGCGACCTTGCCGCTGGTGACCCAGATGCGGCCGGCGTTGCTCAGTGATGTGTCGTTTGAAAGGCCGTCCAGCGCTGCGGTCCACGCACTGACCAGCTCTGCACGCTCGACAGATTTCGGCGCAGTAATCGCGCCGACAATGTCGTCGGCGCCAAACGCAAGTTGGTCGTAATGTTCACGCACGAGCTCGGGGCGCGCCAGCACGCTCTTGACGCTGGCCAAAGCATCGGATTTGTCGATAACAGGCCGTGCTTCAGCTTTCGCAGTAGCGGCGGCAGCAAGTGCCTGCAGCACCAGCCGCGACGATGATTCGCGTTGTTCAGGAGGACAGCTTCGAGCGAGCTTCAACAACGTCGCTGCCACATCCTTTTCAGGCACCAGTTGCTGATCGTCAGTCCCCCATGAGTAGTACGCGAGGAGTCGCCAATCTTCGTTGCCCACCGGAGTGCCGGCGAGCGCGGCCGCGAGCACCTGTCGCGCCGAGGCGCCGCCGGCCAAACCGCGTTCGAGCAGCTGCATGTACTTCGCCGGCTCAACGGAACCTTCGAGCCGCGTGACCTCGTTGCCGTCGGACCTCAGCAACACCATCGTGGGATAGCCGCTGACATTAAAGCGCTTGCCAAGCGCCTGGCCGCTCGGCGTGTCGCCGTCAACGTACACCGGGACGAACGAACGCGACTTCGCTATGAACTCATCGCGTGGGAAAATCGTCGACTTGACGTGGTTGCACGGCGGGCACCACGCCGCGGTCCAGAAAAGAAACACGGGTTTCTTGTCCGCAGCTGCCTTGGCAAACGCCGAGTCAACGTCGGCCGTTGTTTTCGTCGTGATCCACGCGATGGACGCCGATTTCGCATCCACAGCTTTGGCTGCAGGTTCAGGCGTCTTGGTGCAAGCGGTCGCGAAGACGGCGCATCCAATTGCCAGCGTGAGAATCGGCTTCATCCGCATTCCTGAGACTCGCACTGTACGTGCTAGACGCGCAGTTTATCGCCGCACCGCAATTGTTTCGGCCAGCGCCAAATAATGAGCGAGAGGTGGCGTTTCGGCATCCTCGATCTTCGCCGCGTCGTCCCACAGGCGCACCTTGACGGCGTCCTCGGCGTGCGGCTGCGCAATGAAGCGTCGGGCTTCGGCGTCGGTGAAAATCCCGCCCTGCAATTCGAGGCTGCGTTTCGAATCGGGCGACAAGTTCGCCCAATATTGAGCGCTGCCAATCGTGCCGCTGGCTGAAACATGACCGCGCGCGCAGAGGTAGCGCTTGGCATCGACGTGCAATCGGATGGTTTGCAGCACCGCGTCGTCGAACAGGCCACGCAGAAACGGCAGCGCGACATACTCGTGCCGGTCGTCGATGCCGCGCAAAGTCGGACTTTCCCCCTGATCGTTGACCATATGGCCAAGGTCGTGCAGCAAGGCTGCCACGATCAGCGCCGCGTTTGCGCCGCTTTGTTCTGCCAGCTGTGCCGACTGCAGCGCATGCTGCAGTTGAGTCACCGGCTCGCCCGCGTACATGCGGCCACCCTTTGCAATGAACAGCGGCTCGATGTCGTCGATACAGAGTGCCATGGCCTACGGTGCCTGGTTCGCCGCCGGCCCCTTGGTGTTGAACAAGCTCGGCTGCTCGCCCATCACACGTGTCTTGGCCAGCACGCCAGCCGATTCCAGAATCGGGTACGACACCGAACAGATCAGCGAATTAATCCGCTTGAAGTCCGACAGCAGGTCGAGGTGCAGCGAGCTCGTTTCGACCGACTGCTGCGTGTTCTCGAACAAGCGGTGCAGGTGACGGTCGGCGTAGCGCAGTTCAAGCTCACGGAAGGCCACTTTCTCGGCAATCAGTTGTTGGGCCGACTTCAGATCGCCGTTCAGGAACACCGCCACGGCCAGCTGCAGATTGGCAGCCAGACGGACGTGCAGATCGCTGATTTCGTTCATGCCCGCGGCCGAGAACGAAAGCTTGTGTTGAATCTTTCGCTGCGCAATGTCGAGCAACAGACGCTCGATGATGTCCCCGATGTGTTCTAGATTGATGGTGAATTGAATGATCTCGGTCCAGCGTCGTGCCTCGTTGGCTTCGAGTGCTTCACGGCTGACCTGCGCCAGGTAGCGCTTGATCGCCGAGTACAGGCGGTCGACCTCATCATCCTTGCGCCGCAGTGCTTCAACCAGCGGCAGGTCGTTGGTCTTCAAGACGGTTAAAAGGCCGATCAACATTTCATGCACCGTATCGGCCAGCCGAATTGCCTCGCGCGCCGCGTTGCTCAGCGCAAGCGCGGGGGTATCGAGTGCGACCGGGTCCAGATACTTGGGTTGCCCAACCGCGTCGATCTGCCGTGTCGCCGGCAGCCAGCGTTCTGCAATCGAAGCGAAGCGCTCGGTGAACTGAATGAAAACAACCGCCAACACGATGTTGAACAACAAATGAAACTGCACGACGAGTTGCTGCGGATCGTCCTGCAATTGCATTAGGTAGGGAGTGATCAACGGCAGCGCGAGCACCGCCGCGGCGACACCGCCGGCCTTGAACAGGAAATTGCCAAGTGGTACGCGCCGCGCGATGGCGTCTGCCTTCCACGTCGTCAGCAGCGCCAGCAGCCCACTGCCAAGATTGGCCCCGAGGACGATCGGAAGCGCAACTTCGATCGGCACGACGTGAGTAGCCGACAGCGTGGCAACAAGAAGCACGACCGCGAGGCTTGAATACGACACAACCACTAGCAGCGCGCCGATCAGCACATCGAGCAGCAGATCACCCGATAGTTGCGCGAACAACACGCGCACTCCCGACGCTTGGGTCAGCGGCGCCGTGGCCGCTGCCACCATCTGCAGTGCAAGGATCATCACGCCGAGGCCAAGCACGATCTTGCCGAGCTGCCCGGCGCGCTCGTTTTTCTTCGACAGGTACACAACGACGCCGGCCACGATCAGCAACGGCGCGAGCCATGCCAGATTCAGCGAGAAGAACTGCACCATCAGAGCGGTGCCGACATCGGCGCCGAGCATCACTGCCAATGCCGCTGCAGTGGTGATCATTCCTTGCGAGACAAACGATGAAGCGAGCAGCGCGGTCGCGGTGGAGCTCTGCAGCAGGCCGGTTACACCGACGCCTGCAATAAAACTGGTACCGCGGTTGCCGACACTGCGGCGCAGGACCTGTCGCAGGTTTGCGCCGTACACGCGCAGCACGCCGGTGCGCACGATATGTGTGCCCCACACGAGCAACGCAATGGCGGCGAGAAGGTTGAGAAGCGTTTGCACGGGGACGTCGTCTACCAGGGAAGGGAATATGTCTTGGTGTTGGTGAAGCTCTTCATCGCTTCGAGAACACCTTCTTTGTATCCCAATCCGGAATCCTTGATTCCGCCGAAAGGCGTCAGTTCCAGCCGGTATCCGGGCACTTCGCGCACGTTCACGGTGCCGACCTGCAGCTCGGAGACGAAGCGCGTGATGTAGTCGAGCCGGTTGGTGCATACCGCGGACGACAATCCGTAAGCGGTTGAATTGCTTATCGCGATCGCGTCGTCGATCGAGTCGAAACGGATCACGGGCGACACTGGTCCGAAGGTTTCCTGCTTTACGAGTGGCATGTCATGCTTTACATGATCCACGACGGTGGGCGAGTACAGCGCGCCTTTACGCACGTTGCCGGCCAGAAGCTTCGCGCCCTGCGCGACCGCCTCGTTGACTCGCTGCTCGAATAGTTTGGCCGCGGACTCATCAATGACAGTCCCCATGTCAGTCGACGGGTCGAGCGGGTCGCCGAGCTTCAGTGCCTTCGTCTTTTCCAGCAACAGTTCGACGAAGCGGTCTGCGACCTTGTGCTGGACCAGCATTCGCTTGACCGCTGTGCAGCGCTGGCCCGAGTTCTTGTAAGAGCCGCTGGCCGCGAGCGTTGCCGCCTCTTCGAGATCGGCGTCTTCCATCACGATGATTGGATCATTGCCGCCGAGTTCAAGCACCTGTCGCTTGTAGATCGCCTTGGCCGCGATCGCTTTGCCGACCGCGACGCCGCCGGTGAACGTCACCAGATCGACCTGCGCGTTTGTCAACAACTCATCGGCGATCTCGCGCGGATCGCCTGTGATGACTGACAGCATCGGCGGCGGCAGGCCAGCTTCGTACAAAACATCGGCCAATACATATGCCGCCAGCGGTGTCTTTTCGCTCGGCTTAAGCACCACTCGATTGTTCGTCGCAATCGCCGGGGCAAGCTTGTGAATCACCTGGTTCAGCGGATGATTGAACGGCGTAATCGCGGTGATGACGCCCAGTAGCGGCTCGCGCATTGTGTAGACCTTGCGCTTGCGTCCGTGCGGTGTGATATCGCACGAGAACACCTGGCCGTCGTCGACCAGCGCCTGGTTCGCGGAAAACAAGAGCACGTCGCTGGCACGGCCCACTTCGTACAACGTGTCCTTGAGACACAGGCCGGATTCCAGAGTGATCAGTCGCGCGATCTCGTCGCGCCGCTTGGCGATGATTTCGCCTGCCTTCATCAGGATTCGGTAACGATCGTGCCGCGTCAGCGCGCTGCGAAACTTCGCACCGATGTCGAT
>JACCZX010000292.1 GCA_013695705.1 Burkholderiaceae bacterium
GGTACATGTAGATCAGCGCCATGCCGATCATCGTGCCAGGAATCGCGAGCGGCATGAACGACAGCACGTCGAGCAGATTGCGGCCGGACTGGCCGAGCGCGCGCGTGCGAAGAACCGTCCACGCAACCAGCAGTGCGAGCAGCGTGACGAGTGTTGCGCTCAGCATCGAAACCCACAGCGACGTCCACGCGGCCGCACCCACGCGCGGGTTGGAGAACACCGCCGCATGCTGCGCCAGTGTCAGTTTGCCGGCCATGTCCCAGCTGATCGACGCGAGGTAGGGAGTGAGGCTGGTCCATATCAGCAGCCCGAGCGGCGCCAGCACCGCCAGCACGAAGTAGAGCAGCACCAGCGCAACAGCCACAGGCTTCATTGCTCCGAGCCGCAATTGCCGCGGGCGAAAACCTTTGCCGGTCACCGTGACGAAGCGATTCGCCTGCCGCGTCAGGCGCCGATAACTCCACGCGAGAGCGAGCAGCAGCACCAGGAACGTCACCGCGATCGCGGCGATCAGCCCATAGGCCGATGTGCCGCCCGATTGATCCGTCGCCAGATAAACGATGCGCGATGAGACAACGAACAGCCCGACCGGCATGCCAAGCGTGCCGGGAACATCGAACACTAGAAAGCCGACGATCAGCAGATACGCGGCCGCTGCCAGCAACGCGGGTGATAACAAAGGAATGAAGATGCGCCGGACCATCGCAGGCCAGCGCGCGCCGCACGTCATGCCCGCTTCTTCGAGCGCGGGGTCCATGTTGCGAAATGCGTTCGAAAGAATCAGATAAACCGATGGAACGAGGGCAAGAGTCTCGACGAAGATCATCCCGCCCATCGTGTAGATGTTCAGCGGCGCCCGCGCCAGTCCGAACGCGTCTTGCGCCAGCTGATTGAACCAGCCGGTGCGCGGGCTAGCGAGCAGCACCCACCCCATTGCCAACAAAAATGGAGGCAGCACCATCGGTAGCGCGATCATCACGCGTGCGGTGGCGCGAAACGGTAAGTCGGTCCGCTCGACCAGCCACGCCAGCACGCCGCCGACGGCGAGTGCGCACACAGTGCATCCGAGCGCAAAGGTCAGCGTGTTGCGCAGTAGCGCGTAGAAGCCTGCGTCGCCGTAGACAATTGCAAAGTTCTGGAGTGAAAATCCCTCGTCAAACGGCAGGCCAGTCGGTTTGAAGCTCGATACCAGCAGCAGCGCGAGCGGCACCGCGACCAGGTAGAGCAACAGCGCCAACAATCCGAGCGGAAGCCACGCGCGTTGCAAAAACACCGAGCGCAGCGACCGCGGCGACATTAACGGCCGGCCCCGGCCTCCAGCACTTTGTTGTAGTGCTCGCTCAGCGCACCGAGCTCATCGGATTTTTCGGGCGCCCACTCCGACAACTTTTTGCCCTTGATGAACTGCGCGGTCTTCGTCTTTTCGAGCAGCGGATTGCCGCGGCCGGTCGCGTCCTCGTACGCCAGCGCGCCTTCCTCGGTGGCGAGCCACGCCAGAAAAACGCGCGCACCTTGCGCGTTGCGCGCGTTCTTGCTGATCGCCGAATAGATGATGTGCATCGGCACGATATCGAGGGCACGCATCTTGATCGGCGCACCAGCGTTCATCGGCGGCAACGTCGAGTGATAAAAGCCGATGCCAAGATCGACCTCACCCGAACCGACTGCCTGCGCCAGCGGAAACGTGCTCTTGAACAACATCGGCTTCAACGCAACGTAGCGGTTCAGCTGCTTCAGCGCGGTGTCCGGGCCCTGCGTCGCGGCAAGTTGCGAAAACGCGGCGGCGCGCACCCACGAGCCCATGCGGTTGGTCCACTTGGGGCTCAGTACTTCCTCCCACGTTGTAGGCGCCTCCGCGTCCTTGACCTTGTTCGTGTTCCACAACACGACGTACACCGAGGCGGCAGTGGCCATGATGTACGGGCTCGGCGTCAGCGTCTTCGGCACGCCGAGAGAAGCCCAGTTGACCGACTCGAGATAGCCGCGTTCCTTCAATTGCCACGTGTGATCGGCACCGCCGGTCAGCACGTCGCCGGTGTAGCCGCGTGCCTGCATCTCCTGCACCGCGCGCACCGCGAGCTCGTTGCCGCCGATCAGCCGCGTGTGCCTGACCTTGACGCCCGGGTACTTCTTGTTGAACGCGTTGATCACTTTGTCGGTCTGTTCCGACGGAGAGCTTTCGTACCACGTCACCGGCGGTTTGCTCTCGGCTGCTTTGGCGAGCTCGGTCAGCGACTGCGCCGATGCTTGTCCCAGCGCAGCACCGAATGCGAAAGCGGCGGCTAAAAGTTTCTTGATCATGTTGCCCCTTGCTTAGTTGTCCGGCCACGCTTCAAGAAGATCGACAGGGTCGCCATAGTGCGCCGCCATCTCGACCACCGACGGTGCACGAAGCGCGTTCAAAAATCCGCCGTCGATCAGCGTTGCTTGCCCGGCGATAACCGTCGTATCGAACGAAATAAGGTCCATGTGAATCGGCGGTTCTTCCCACTCGGGCATGACCTTGCGAATGTAGTCACACGGCTTCGCCAGATCAATGCCGAAATGCAACGCCCCTGGCGAATTCGAGCCCGCGGGATAAATCACCTTGCGTGGCGCCTTTGGATTGAAGCCGCAGCCGAGTTCAATCAACTGACCGCCGACCAGCATGTCGCGCAGAATTGCTGCTTCTTCGCCATCGCCATCGACGCTGACGATGCGGTCGCTGGCGAAGCGCACGCCGATGCGCGACGCAAACGGTTTGGCAAACCCCACCGCCCAGTACGGAAACACGACACCTCTCATTTCGACGACAACGTTCGGATCATCTTTGATCGACGTCCGGTCATACAGGTTCGGCCCGTGCGTCGGCAGGTAGTGAATGTACGAACCGGGTTCATCGGGCGTCATCTTGCCGCGCCAGCGGTTCGACGACAGCTGCGCATTGCGCATCTCGGCAGTAAACGGAATTGAAAAGTCCGAGCCACGCGGATCGGTGAACTTCAAATCGAAACTCTGGCCACGCGGATACATGGCCGCAGTCTGGCGAATCAGCTCGCCGACAATTTCGATCGGGAAGCGCGCTTGCGGCGTATCAAGCAGCTTGATGTCGCGAAAGTAGGTGATCTTGACCCAGCGCTGGCCGTGCTTGCGCAACGCGATGCAAAACGGATCGAGGATTGAACAGAACCAGGTTGAGACTACAAACGTGGCGTTGGCCAGGATCGGCCGAATTTCATCCGGAATCGCCGCGTGCTGCGTCGTGTCGGACACGATCACCCACGGCTTGACGCCGCGCGAGCGCGCGACGCCGCAGATCGCGGCGATAACTTGTGGGTCAAGCTTTCGATCCGCCAGAAAAACCATGCGATCGTCCGGCCGCACCGCAAATGTCTTGAAGAAGTTCTCGAGCGCTTCGAAGTGCAGGCCGGTGAGCACCGTCGGCAGCGTCGAGTCGACCGGCAGGCCCTGTCCGATAAAAATTTCGTGGCTCATCGTCGTCTAGTTACCATGCGCCGCCACTTGATCGGGCTCGAAGAAAACCCAGTGCGCTGCAGGAAACGCCGCCTGCAGAGACGCCTCGACCGTATTGATCGCGGCAATCAGCGCGGTCGCACTTGTCATCGGTGCCATTTTTGCGCGCACCGCGACAATCACGCGGTCGCCCCACTGAAGCGTAATGATGCGCATCACCTGTTCGACCTCGGGGCGCGCCTTGATGTGATCTTCGATCGCGCGCCTTAAAGCGGGCTCGGCCGATTCGCCGACGATCATCGCCTTGATTTCCCAGGTGATCGTCAGGGCGACGATGATCAGCAGCACGCCGACCGCGATCGAACCCAGTGCGTCGAACAGCGGATTTCCGGTCCACATCGCCAGCAGCACCGCGACGAACGCAAACACCAGGCCTCCGAGCGCTGCGATGTCCTCGCCCGCGACCACCATCAATTCCGATTGGCGAGTTTCGCGAAACCAGCGCCAGAACGTGCGGCCGGCTTGCACCTTGCGAATCTCGCGCAGCGCGCCCCACAACGACACCATCTCCAGAACGATTGCGATGCCGAGCACGATCAATGCAACGAATGCGTTACGCAGCGGCTCCGACGCCGTCAGGCGGTGATAGCCCTCGTAGATTGAAAACAATCCGCCGACAAAGAACAGCAGGATCGCCACCATCATCGCCCAAAAGTAAACCACGCGCTGTTGGCCGAGCGGATGCTCCTCGGTCTCCGGCCGCTTCGCTTGCCGCATTCCAAGCAATAGCAGCAACTGATTGGCGGCGTCGGCCACCGAGTGGATCGCTTCGGCCAGCATCGCGCCCGAGCCGGTGTAAAACGCAGCGCCGAACTTGGTAACTGCAATGCCGCTGTTCGCGCCCAGCGCGAACAGGATCGCTTTCGTGCTGTCGGCTGCCACGCAGAACTATTGCGATTTGATCGCGAGCAACTCGATCTCGAACTGCAGCGTTGCATTCGGCGGGATCGTGCCGCCCGCGCCTTTTTCACCGTACGCGAGAGACGGCGGGCAGGTGAGCTTGGCCTTGCCTCCGACCTTCATCCGCTGCACGCCTTCGGTCCAACACTTGATGACACGGTTCAGCGGAAACTCGGTCGGCTGGCCGCGCTTGTACGAACTGTCAAACTCTTTGCCGTCGGGAAATGTGCCCTTGTAATGCACTTGGACCGTGTCGGTTGCCTTCGGACTGGCCCCTTTGCCTTCGGTAAGCGATCGGTACACCATGCCCGAGTCGGTTTTGACCGCACCGTTTTCTGCCGCTGCCTTGCCAATCACGTCGTCTTGCGCCATCGCTGCCCCCATGCTCGTTGCTAATAAGATCGCCGCTAACTTGTTGCTCATTGTGTCCTCTGATGTTCTGCTGCAGAGCGGATGCTAGCCTGTTGATGACAATTTCCCAATCGATGCAAGACCTGTTCACTAGCGCAGCCACCGGCGTGCCATTGGCCGAACGCATGCGACCGCGCACGATCGACGACGTCGTTGGACAATCGAATCTGCTCGGGCCCGGCAAGCCATTGCGCGTCGCGTTCGAATCCGCACGGCCGCATTCGATGATCTTGTGGGGACCTCCGGGCGTCGGCAAGACGACCTTGGCACGCTTGATGGCCGATGCGTTCGGTCTCAATTTCATCGCCATCTCCGCAGTTCTTGGTGGTGTGAAGGACATTCGCGACGCCGTCGAACGCGCGCAGGTCACGCGCGCGCAGTCCGGCAAACCAACCGTGGTGTTCGTAGACGAAGTACATCGCTTCAACAAGGCGCAGCAGGATGCTTTCCTGCCGCACGTTGAATCCGGCCTGTTCGTTTTTGTCGGTGCGACCACCGAGAATCCGTCATTTGAGGTAATAGGCGCGTTGCTGTCGCGCGCGGCGGTTTATGTGCTGCAGCCATTGACGCGAGACGAGCTCGAAGAGTTGCTCGATCGTGCGCTGCGTCTTCAATACGATGGCCTGACGATCGATGCGACGGCACGCAACATGTTGTTCGACCTGGCCGATGGCGACGCGCGGCGTTTGTTGAACGCGCTAGAGGTCGTCGGCAATGCGGCGAGCGACAGGGCCCTCTCGATCATCGATGCCGATTTTCTGCGCGACTCGTTGCCTGCCACGCTGCGCCGCTTCGATAAGGGCGGCGAGAACTTTTACGATCAGATCTCAGCGTTGCACAAGTCGGTGCGCGGCTCCGATCCTGATGCTTCGCTTTACTGGATGGTGCGCATGTTCGACGGCGGCGTCGATCCGCGTTACGTTGCGCGGCGCGTTGTGCGGATGGCAAGCGAAGACATCGGCCTCGCGGATCCGCGTGCGCTCGAAGTCGCGCTTGCTGGTGCCGATACCTTTGAGCGCCTCGGCTCGCCGGAAGGCGAACTCGCGCTGGCGCAGGCCGTCGTGTATCTCGCTTGTGCACCGAAGTCGAACGCGGTGTATCGCGCCTACGGCGCAGTGCGTGCGTTCATCGAGCAGGATGGGTCGCGGCCGGTGCCGATGCATCTGCGAAATGCACCGACGCGGTTAATGAAAAATCTTGGCTACGGTGAAGGCTACCGCTATGCACACGATGAGGCGGGCGCCGTGGCGGCCGGTGAAACGTATCTGCCGGAAGGCGTGACTGCGCAGCGGTGGTATCACCCGACCGAGCGCGGGGTCGAAGCGCGAATTGCGGAGCGGCTTGCAGAACTGCGTCGATTCAACGCCGCCAAGTAGGATTCGGCCATGCTCGATGTAAACCTGTTGCGCAAGGATGTTGCGGCCGTCGCCGCGCGGCTCAAAGCGCGCGGATATGAATTTGATGTCGAGCGCTTTAACTCACTTGAAGCCGAACGCAAGTCGGTGCAGACCGAGACCGAGGAGTTGCAGGCGCGCCGTAACGCGCTGTCGAAGCAGGTCGGCCTCTTAAAGGCGAAGGGCGGCGATGCGTCGGCGGTGCTGGCGGAAGTCGCGTCGATTCCAGACGAAGTAAAGACACTGGAAACGCAGTTGGCAGGCATTCAGCAACGTATGAATGAATGGATGCTGGACGTGCCGAATCTGACACACGCATCGGTGCCGCCCGGCACGTCGGTTGA
>JACCZX010000357.1 GCA_013695705.1 Burkholderiaceae bacterium
ATGCAAGAGGTCATCGGTTCGATCCCGTTTACCTCCACCATCACGTTCTAAGTCCCCATCGTCTAGAGGCCTAGGACATCACCCTTTCACGGTGAGTACAGGGGTTCGAATCCCCTTGGGGACGCCACTGCATTCAAGCAATGCGCGTGCAGTAGACGGACGTTAAGCAGAGGATTTGCTTGAGCTTCTGTTGACTGCCGAGAGTGCCGCCGCAACGCGCGAGAAATGCCGCGCTTGCATGAGTTGATGTGGTCATGTTTAGCTTGGCCGCTCATTACATATGGTTTCGTCCAGCGCGGACCTGAACTCGGGCAAGTCAAACGCCTCGGCGATAAGCTCGTAAGACCGGACGCGGGCGGCGAGGTCCCACGCGTGCGTTGCGATCATCACTTCGTCTGCTTCCGTTCGCGCGGCGAGGTCCTCGATGCGCGCGCGGACCTGTTCGGGCGTGCCCACGATCTGGAGCTTCTTGTATGAAGCCGCAATCGCCTGTTCATCCGGCGTGAATACGTGCGACATCGCTTCCTCGGGACTTGGCATGCGGCCAGGACGTCCTGTACGGAGTTGGACAAACGACAGCACCGCCGACGAGGCCATGCGCTGAGCCGCTCCCTCGGTGTCAGCACAGTAAACCGAGAGCGCGAGAATCGCGTGTGGCTTGGCGAGAACGCCACTCGTGGAAAATTTGTTGCGGTAGGCGCGCATCGCAGGCTCGGGCGGGTCCGGACTGAAGTGCCCTGCGAAAGCGAACGCGACACCCATTTGAGCTGCTAGCTTCGCGCCGTAGTCACTCGACCCGAGGATGTAGAGCGGTGGCAGCGGTCTGTCGTCGGGAATCGCACGGACGGCGCGGAACGGATGATCAGTAGGAAACTCCCCACTGCCCCACGCAATGAGCTCGCTCAGCTGCTCGAGGAAGTCATCCGCGCTCAGCGCTGCACGCGAGCGGCGCAAGGCGAGCGCCGTAAGGCCATCGGTGCCCGGCGCGCGACCGATGCCGAGATCGATCCGACCGGGATGGATCGCTTCGAGGAGCTTGTACGCCTCGGCCACCTTGAGCGGCGAGTGATTCGGAAGCATGACGCCACCCGCGCCGAGGCGGATCCGCGTAGTAATCGAGCCCACGTGCGCGATCAAGATCTCGGGGTTCGTGCTCGCGATACCCGGCATATTGTGGTGCTCGGCGTACCAGAGCCGCGTGTAGCCGAGACGATCGACCGCTTTTGCAAGATCCGCCGCGTTGCGAAGCGCATCGACGCTTGTACCTCCGCGTACGAGAGGAACAAGGTCGAGTGCCGAGACGGAAACAGACATGGCTTCCTTCACACGTTGGTGACAGACTTCGAGAAGCCGTCATCTTTCAGACTAATACAACCTTGGTTCATCGCGGCTACCACGGCATTGCTTAGCTGCGTGAACTGTAGAGACGGGCCCGCGGAACTCAATGTTTCGTTGAGTTGTGTTGCCATCAGCGCACCGAACGCCGCCGCCGCAACCTTTAGCAGTACCTTGCTGCCACGGCCGGTCAATATCGCCCGTGCCTGCCGCGATCGATCAACCAGCCGGCGGCGTCATCGGTTGTCATGACTATGGACTATGCGGCGTTGGAACCTTCTCCAACAGGCGACACCGAGGACACTACGGGTGCTGTACTTCGGGCGCAGGCCTCCATCTCGAAGTGGTTGTTCCGGTAAGGACAACGACCCCTTGCCGCAGCCAGCAAACTGGACGCGGGATAAGCGATGAAAAACAACGGACCCAGGCGCTCGTATTGCCGCACGTGTATTAGCTCGTGCGCTCTCAGCGTCACGAGATCTTGAAAGCTGTGGCCCAGGATCACGTGGCCAAAGGTGATTGCGGAGAAGGGTAGATACCGCAAGCGCGAGTTCGACGGACACTGGCCACAGTAGGGCGCGAACTCAAGCGCGCAACCAACCCTTCGCACTGAGCCGCCAAACAGCAGCACCAGTGCGCCAATCGATAGCCCAACTAGCGAACACGGTGACGCCCATAAGATGCGAAGAAAACGGAGCACGATCAGGTCCTGCGCTGGCGGCGAGCTACGGCTCCTGGAATCGTCAGATACTAAACCGCCAAGCACTCAAATCTCCGCGCAATAAACCCAATCACCTGGCTAAGTCTTGTTGTATCAAGCGGGTTGGTTCACGTTCCGCATGAAGCGGCACGTAGCTCAGCAACCATGCACCTCACCGTCGGCGTAAAACAAGGAATTTGGACATGATAGGGACGCAAATCGATAGCACAGACGACTCAGCAGTTGGTTGGCCAAGCATTGCAGAGGCAGCGGCTCGGTTGCGCGAAAAGAGCAAGCAAGACGATTCGTTGGCGCAAGCAAGTGCATTGAACGTTGTGCGCTACTTCCAGCGGCCGCGTCGTGAGTCAACCCAGCCGGACTGAGCAACTGAGGGTCGGCTATCGCTGACCCGTATTCTCAAATAGCGACGGTGGTCACTGGGACGGCAACGGGCCCGTAGTGATCGTGGTTGGCGTGGGGATATCGCGCTTCGAACCGAACACGTGCGCATAGATCCATGTGAACTCGGCGCCCAATAAAAAGATTTGAGCCGAGTAGTACACCCAGACAAAGATCACGATGATCGACGCGGCGGCGCCAAAGCCCGACGCAATGCCGCTCTTACCAATGTACAGGCCGATCAGGAAGCGGCCGATCGTGAACAAAAGGGCGGTCACCGCCGCGCCAAGCCACACGTCGTGCCACTGCACCCTCACTCGCGGCATGAGTTTGTAAATCATCGCGAATCCGACCGTCGTGACCGCGAACCCGACCACGATGTTGACGCTGTGCGCCAGCACCTCCCAGTTGCCAAACGCACCGCTCCACCACTTTCCGAGCGCAGCAGTGGCGGCGCCGAATACAAGCGAGACGATGAGAAGAAAGGCGATGCCGAGGATCATGCCGAACGAGAGCACGCGCGCTCGCACGAGGCCCAACAAACCGCCCGAACGGTCGCGCGCGGGAGCGCGCCAGATGCGGTCAAGCGCGTCCTGCAACTCGCCGAAAACGGTGGTTGCGCCGACAAGAAGTAATACGATGCCGACAACGGTCGCGGCGATTCCTTCCCTCGGTTGGCTGACGCTGGTCAGCAGATCCTCCACCGTCTTAGCGGCATCAGCACCCATCAAGCCGCGCAGTTGACCAAAGATCTCACCACGCGCAGCCTCGGCTCCAAAGACCATGCCAGCGACCGAGATTACGATCAACAGCATGGGTGCCATCGAGAAAATGGTGTAGTAGGAAAGCGCGGCGCCCATGCTGGGCGCGTAGTCGTCGATCCACGCTGCTGCCGTGTCCTTGACGAGCGTCCACCATTTATTGGAAATTGGCTGCTTGTTCATTCACGCCGCCTCTTCTGAGGTACGCCATGGTCACCACTCTCTCGGAAAAAAAGCGAAGCGCCCCCCATGGCCGCTTACAAGCCATTGCAGATACTCGGGTTGCTCTAAATCGGACACAGGACAAATGGTCGAAACGCCACTTGTCGGCAATGAGTCGCCAACCTATTTGACGGCGCTCGACAACTGCGCGTCTGTCAACCGGTAGTAAAGCCCGAATGGATCATCGCGCAACACGTTCAAACGGCCGGCAACGACCACCGGCTCGTAGGTGTGTTTGATGGAAGTCTTTGCTTTCACTTCGACGATGTATTCAGGACCGACCGACAAACAAAACGCACAATCGGCTGGCCGCATGGTCAATAAAAAATGATTGTGCTTTTCGCCGGCTGTAATCGGCATCATGTAACCCTGCAACTTGACATCTTTCTGATCGAGCTTGCGGACTTCGGCATCGAACTCCGGAACAAAACGCTGTCCGACCTGCGCCTGCTTGACCTGCCCGAGCAGCCTCCACGACACGATCCCCTTTATTTCCGGCAAATTGTTAAGGAGCTGCGGATCAATCGGCAATTCCATCCCACGTTTGCCGCCGATGCCAGGAGATTGGGGGGCCGCTAGGTTCGCGATCATCAGCAGCATCGCTGCCGCGAGTGTCACCATAAGCAATCGATTCATTAATCTCGCTCCTTAATGAGCATGCCGCAGGCCGCAATACTGGCCCACTGCGATACC
>JACCZX010000384.1 GCA_013695705.1 Burkholderiaceae bacterium
TTGACCAAAAGGGCCGGTGCGAGCCGATGCTTGCCGTCGTTGCGATCGGCGCCATTGAACAACGGCACGATCGTCGCGCCCGCCGCGCGTGCCTGCTCGACGTAGCCGGTGAGCCGTCGATAATGGCGCGTGTTGACGATGCTGCAATAGTCCGAATCGTCGAGACCCGCTGGATACATGGCTCGCGCTTGACGCTTCGCTGATTCCACAAAGGTCTGCACTTGCGGGCGCGGCACCAAGACGTAATCGGGCGCGATGCACGTCTGGCCGGCGTTCAATAGTTTGCCGGCGAGGACGCGCTGCACCGCTTGATCGATTTGATAGCCAGGCGCGATCACGGTCGGCGACTTACCACCTAACTCCAGCGTGACTGGTGTCAGATTATGTGACGCTGCGCCCATTACCTTGCGCCCGACGCTCGTCGAACCCGTAAACAGAAGATGATCAAATGGCATTGCAGAAAATAATGCGGCAACCTCCGGGCCGCCGGTAATCACCGCGATTTCACTTGACCGAAACTTCGCGGCGATGAGTCGCTGAAAGAGATCGGAAAACGCCGGTGTGAACTCCGACATCTTCACCATCGCGCGGTTGCCCGCGGCGATCGACGCGACTAGCGGGCTGACGGCGAGGAACAATGGGTAATTCCACGGAACGATGATTCCCACCACACCGAGTGGACGCGGAACAACGTGCGCACGCGCCGGCAGAAACCACTTCGACACGCCGGCGCTGCGCGGTTTCATCCAGCGCCTGCCGTGTTTGATTGCGCTGCGAATTTCAGAGAGACTCGGAAATATCTCTGCGATCTGCGTTTCGATGCGCGGGCGGCCGCCAAAGTCGGCGTCGATCGCACCTTCGATTGCCGACTCGTTATCGGCGATCAGAGCGCGCAGCCGCTCGAGGCGACCGTGCCGCTCGCTCCACTCTGCAAACGGAGCAGCGTCGTAAGCAGCGCGCTGAATTTCAAAGACGGCGTGCTGCTCGCTCGGCATGTCAGAAGCATTCATGCCTGTTAGCTTACCTCCGGGATGCGGCTGCGAAGCCGAGGTGTGATCCAATCGCCGTTGGTTGAGAATTCGCGAAACGCGCCCGTGAAGAAACTCCACTGGCCTGCCAGTGCGCGCTTTAGATTGCTGGATTGTTTTCCTCCAGGCGCTGGCTAAACGATGGCAAATAATCAGCCCTCGCTGCGCGGCGAGCGGGTTTTATTGCGTCCGTGGCGCGACAATGACGCCGATGCTTTCGCCGCGATGAATGCAGACACGCGCGTGATGGAATTTTTCCCGGCGCCGCTTTCGCGCGACGAATCCGATGCAATGCTGCTGCGCGCGCGGGCGCTGATCGAAGAGCGCGGTTGGGGCTGGTGGTGCGTCGACATCGACGGCGAGTCCGCGGGATTCACCGGCTTGAGCGTGCCGCCGTACGACACGCCGTTCACACCGTGCGTGGAAGTGGGCTGGAGGATGAGGCCGCAATTCTGGGGGTGCGGGTACGCAAGCGAGGCAGCGCGACTCGCGCTTGACTACGGATTCGATCAACTAAGGCTGCCGGAAATCGTATCGTTCACGACCGCTGGCAATCAGCCGTCGCGTCGCGTCATGGAGCGCATCGGCATGCAGCGCGACTTGGATGGTGACTTCGATCATCCGCGGATTCCCGAAGGACACCCGCTGCGGCGCCACGTGTTGTATCGAATCAGCCGGCCGTGCTGACGCTCAGGCAATCTCTTCGTACAGCGGCAGTGTCAGAAATTCCGCAAAGTCGTCCTGCGTGCTCATCTTTTCGAAGATGCGCGCCGCGTGATCGTAAGTGGGCGACTCTGGCCCGACCGCTGCCTTGATTTTTTTGAGCTCTTCAGGGATTAGCGCGCGCAACATTTCAGCCGTCACCTTGCGGCCGTCCTCGAGCACGCCCTTGGGCGAGCGAATCCATTGCCAGACCTGCGAACGGCTGATTTCAGCAGTAGCGGCGTCTTCCATCAAATTATGAATCGGCACGCAGCCGTTGCCGGCCAGCCATGAGCCGAGATAATGGATGCCGACATTGACATTCATCCGCAACCCGGCTTCGGTGATCGGAGTCTCGGGTGCAAAGTTCAGCAGATCACCCGCGCCCACCTTCACGTCGTCCCGTTTCTTGTCAATCTGATTCGGGCGATCGCCCAGAACTTTTACGAACTGCTCCATTGCAATCGGCACCAACCCCGGATGTGCGACCCAGCCGCCGTCGTAGCCGTCGACGGCGTCGCGCTGCTTGTCGGTGCGGACACCGGCCATCGCGGTTTCGTTTTTTTCAGAATCGTTCTTGATCGGTATCAGCGCGCTCATGCCGCCGATCGCCGGCGCATTGCGCTTGTGGCAGGTGGCAAGCAGTAGCAGCGCATACGCGCGCATGAACGGTGCCGTCATCGTCACGCTGGCGCGATCGGCGAGCACAAAGTTTTTATCGACCTTGAACTTCTTGATACAAGAGAAAATGTAATCCCAGCGGCCGGCGTTCAAACCCGCCGAATGCTGCCGCAGCTCGTACAAAATTTCGTCCATCTCGAAGGCGGCCAATATCGTCTCGATCAGTACCGTGGCCTTGATCGTGCCCACCGGAACGCCGAGTTCATTTTGAGTAGCAATGAAGATGTCATTCCATAGCCGCGCCTCGAGATGCGATTCCATCTTCGGCAAATAAAAATATGGGCCGCTGCCGCGCGCGAGCAATTCCTTGGCGTTGTGAAACATGTAAAGCGCAAAGTCGAAGATGCCGCCTGATACTCGTTGACCATCGACCAGCACGTGCTTTTCATCCAGGTGCCAGCCGCGCGGACGCACGATGATGACGGCGACTTTCTCGTTCAGCGCATACGACTTGCCGCCCTGCTGCAGCGAAATGTCGCGGCGAATCGCCTCCATCAAATTAATCTGACCGGTGACCTGGTTGTCCCAGTTGGGCGCGTTGCTGTCTTCGAAATCCGTCATGTACGAATCGGCGCCGGAGTTCAGCGCGTTGATCACCATCTTGCGCTCAACCGGACCAGTGATTTCAACCCGTCGCCGCTGCAAATCCGCCGGCAGTGGTGCGATCGTCCAATGGCCCTTGCGCACGTGCGCAGTGTCGGCCAGGAAATCAGGGCGCTCGCCGGCGTCGAGCCGCTTTGCACGCGCCGCGCGCGACGCCAGCAACTGCTGCCGCCGCGGTTCGAATTCATGATGCAGCTTTGCCACCAGCGCCAGCGCTTCGGTGGTCAAAATTTGCTCGTACCCGGAGTGCATCGGGGCGTTGATTGAAACACCATGGCTTTGCGTCATGCTGAAAACTCCCTGCCCTGCTGACCTTCCTGCTTGACGAATTCCCGCATCACGAAGTCAGCTGCATCCGCCAGGCTCGCGCCGGTACCGTTGAGTTTTACGCCGAGACGTTCGAGTGGAGCATCGGTTCGATTGACCCAGAAGCTCGAGTACCCGTACCACGCAGCTCCGCACGCATCCCAGCAATTACTCGACACGAACGCGATTTGGTGCGCCTGCAATTTCAGCGCCCGCGGCCCGAGAGCGTAGACCGTTGGCGACGTTTTGAACGCGCGCACCTGGTCGGCGGATAACACCAGATCGATGTACCGATGCAGGCCGGAGGTCACGAGCGCTGTCTCGAGCATCTCCGAGTCGCCGTTGGAAAGGACGCCGAGCCGCACCCCGGCATCGTGCAATCGCGCCAGCGCGGGCGCAACGTCCGAAAAAGGGGCGAGGCGCTTGTACTCATCGAGCAACCGCACGATGTCCTCCGGTGCAGCTTCGATTTTCATAGCCTGCAGCGAATACTCGAGAGCGTCACGCGTGACCTCGGAAAAACTCGCATAGCGGCTCGACAGAGTGCGCAACCGCGAATACTCGATCTGCTTTTCGCGCCATAGTCGAGCCAGTCGTTCTCCGTGGCCAACAAACAATTCTTCGGCGCGGCGGGTCACTGAATAAACGTCCAGCAGCGTTCCAAACACGTCGAACAGCGCGGCGGTATTAGCGGGCATAGGCCTCTAGTTTAAGAGGTCTTTGCCCGGTTTCGCTCAGGCGGCCCGCTG
>JACCZX010000428.1 GCA_013695705.1 Burkholderiaceae bacterium
CTGTTGCAGCGCCGGCCCAACGTCGGATAACTTGTCGACCGTGATGCCGTCGCAGCCAAATGACTTCGCAACTGCAGCCCAGCTTGGATTCTCGAGCTCGACGGCCTGATAACGCTGCGAGTAAAAATCGACGTGGTTTTTCTTCTCGGCGCCCCACTGACCGTTGTTGAAAAGCACCACAGTGACGCCTATCTTCTCGCGCGCGCATGTGAGCAGCTCGTTCAAGCTGATGCCCCACGCGCCGTCGCCCACGTACGCAATCGCCGGGCGGTCGGGTGACGCCACCTTGGCGCCGCATGCGACCGGAAACGCGTAACCGCAATTGCCGAAGCTCATCGCGGCCAGCATCGAACGCGGTTCCTCGAAACGCAGGTACGAGTTGGATATCGAGCAGATATTGCCGATATCGGTCGACACCATCGCGCGCTTCGGCATCGCGCGCTCCAGCTCGCGCAGCATCTGGCGCGGATGCATGTGGCTCGAGTTCTTTGCGATTTCGATCGAGTACGGGTCGGTCTCGTGCGTCCATTGGTCGAGCTCTGATTCCCACGCGCTCTTTTCGGCCTTGATTTTCGTGTCGCGCTCGGCCTTGTTCTGCTGGCACGCCAGCGTCTTGCCTTGCAGGCGGTTTACCAGCGCCGCGGCTGCGGCCCTGGCGTCGCCGTTGATGCCGACCGAAATAGGCTTGACCAGGCCGAGCATCTTCGCGTCGATGTCGATCTGAATGATCTTTGCGTTCTTCGGCCAATAGTCGATGCCGTACTGCGTCAACGTGCCGAAAGGGCCGAGGCGTGAGCCGAGTGCCAGCACCACGTCGGCCTGGCTGATCAGCTTCATCGCCGCTTTCGATCCCTGGTAACCCAACGGACCGCACCACAGCGGATGCGATTGCGGGAAAGTATCGTTGCGCAGGTAGCTGTTCGCCACCGGCGCATGCAGCAGTTCGGCGAGCGTGATTGCTTCCTTTACGCCATCGGAGAACATCACGCCGCCGCCGGCGAGGATGACCGGAAATTTCGCCTCGGCCAGAATCCGTGCGGCTTCGTCGAGTGCGGCTTCGTCGCCGGCGCCGCGGCCAATACGGATCGGCTGCGGAATCTCGACCTCGATGTCGCCATAAAAATAATCGCGCGGAATATTCAGCTGCGTGGTTCCCATTTCGAGCAACGCGCGGTCGAAGCAGCGCGCCGTAATCTCGGCGATGCGCTTCGCGTTCATCACGTGGCCCTGGTACTTGGTGATCTTCGAAAAAATCGGAAGCTGTTCGGTCTCCTGGAATCCGCCGAGACCGATCGTCATCGAGCCGGTCTCGGGCGTGATCATCACCACCGGCGAATGCGCCCAGTAAGCGGCTGCGATGCCGGTCACGAAGTTGGTGACACCCGGCCCGTTTTGACCTATGCACACGCCGTGTCGGCCCGACACGCGCGCGTAACCGTCAGCCATGTGCACCGCGCCTTGTTCGTGCGCTACCGGGATAAAGCGAATCCCCGCCGCCGGAAAAATATCGAGTGCGTCCATGAACGCCGATCCAACGATGCCGAAGATGTCGGTGACGCCCTGCGCCACCATCGTTTCGACGAACGCCTCGGACGGCGTCATTTTTTGCTTGCCCTGAACCACGCTCCGGTTCGGTTGCTTCATGTCGGTCATGTGGGTCCTTTCTCTAACAGGAAACGGCTGGAGACATCTAGTCTCGCTGTCCGGAACGTTAAACAAGGCCTCGCTTGGACGCAAGCACTTTGTTCCGCAGAACGAGACGGCGCGGTTGCGTAGGCGGAACGTGTGGGCTAGGCTGCGTCGATGAGCAACGTGATTTCGGTGCTGACCGACATCGCGCGCCGCGAAGCGGCGCTGGAAAATTCGTCGAGCCTCAAGGCGTTCGGAGTACTCGAGGCGGTGGTCGGTGCCCGGGTGCCCGTGACTTTGGCGGAGCTGATGCTGGTCACCGGCATGCCGAAGCCAAGCCTGCATCGCACGCTGGCGCTGTTCGAGGAAGCGGGGTTGATCAGCCGCGAGCCCACCGGTCGTGCCTACATTCCTGGCTTGCGCCTGACGCGATTCGGGTTCGAGGTCTTGCAGCACGAGGCGGTAGCCGCGGTGCGCCGCACCGTGCTTCGGAAACTTGTCGCTGACCTAGGCGAGACATGCAATTTTTCGATACTGCGCCGCGGTGAACTTGTCTATCT
>JACCZX010000028.1 GCA_013695705.1 Burkholderiaceae bacterium
TCCGCCTCGAGCGCGAAGGCTTGGTTGATCTTGATGACCATGACTCTCCGACGTCGCTGTCGTTGAATGATCGCGGCCGAGTCCTTGCCGAGCAGCTGCACGCGCAGGCAGGTGCCGCATGAACAAGTCGGTGATCGTATTCGGACCAGCGGGCTGCGGGAAAACCACCCACGCGTCGCGATTGTCGAAATGTTTCGGGCTCGACACCATCGTCGACGACGCGGATCTGTCGACGCCGCCGGCGTACAGCGAGAACACCCTCTACCTGGTGCGCGAGCGCCCGCCATGGGCGCCGGAAGACGACGGCCGCATCATCGAGTTTCGTGACGCGATGGTGCTGGCCAGGCACGCGGAGTCGCAGGCGGCCACGCTGTGATGCGGTTCTCTCGCACTGCTGCGCGACTTATGCCGATCCTGTTGGCGCGCTACTGCGATGGTCGCGAGCCTGACTTCGTTGTCGGACACGACAATCCGGACGGCCCCTACCTGCTGCGTTGGTATGTCACGCCATGGCGCGGTTGGTACCGGGATGTGGCGCCCGAGCAACGCACGCGCTGGCAGCGCTTTGCGGTTCGCATCAGTCGGCTGCTGCCCAATTTGTACGTGCATCGTTTCCTGCGCGATGACGACGACCGCGCCCTGCACGACCACCCGTCTTGGGCCGTCAGCTTCATGCTGCGCGGCAGCTACATCGAGCACACCATCGCCTACGGCGGCATCCACCACCGACGACAGTACGACCGCGGCACGCTGCGCTTCCTGCGCACGTTTCACACGCATCGCATCGAGCTGCTGAAGGATGCCGTCTGGGATTGGCATCACCAAATGGTCGTGCGCAAGCCGATTCCATGTTGGTCGCTGTTTCTGTTCGGCCCGACCGTACGCGAGTGGGGTTTCCATTGCCCTGAGCGCGGCTGGGTGCCGTGGCAGGAATTCACCGCCGCCGACAAGCCAGGCGAAGTCGGCAAGGGTTGTGGCGCGTGACCAAGCAGCGCCACATCTATCGGACCGGGCGCGCCACGCGCGTGCGCGAACACCTCGCGACGCAAGCAACGCCGCAAACCGCGCGACAGATTCTCGAAGCCGTCGAACCGGACGGCGACATCACGTTGATGTGCGCGACGCTGGCCACGATGACGCGCAGCGGGTATCTGATACACGATACCGCCGCTCTCGGTCGGCATATTCGCTACACGCTGAGCAAATCACGCCCGCGGCGCGACAACACGCGCACCGATCCGCCAGCGAAAGCACCAAGCAGGCGTGTTGCGGCCGCGGCACCCAAGGGCACAAGCCCTACACCCAAAAAAGCGACGCCGGCCGCGCCGGTGAATGGACGCACCAACTTCGTCGCAGCGCTCGGCACCGTGAGCTTCATGCGCGCTGAAAAGTCCGAAGCCAGTCGGCGCATTGCAGCAGATATCGCGACGTTTCAACGCAAGGGCGGCCGCATCGAGAAGCTTCCGGTCGGTGCATCGGTCACACCCCTTCAGCACAAGCACAAGGCTGCATCCGCAGCGACAACGAGGAAACGCAATGAGTGACCCACGCACGCTTTCCGGCCCTGATTTTCTTGAGGCCCTGGCCGACGCCGAACTGGCCAGCGGCAACGAGATCAACGCCGACACCTATCGCCAGCGTGCCAGGCAATGGCGCGCTGAGCAGGAACAACACGACGCAACCGCGGCAGCGCTTGCCTCCCTGCAACGGCGCGTCGCGGCCGCCAACCAGCAGCTCGCAGCGGCAGCCTGATGCGCTGGTATGCGCTATGCCACGGCGCCGACTTCGCCAGTTGCGTGTCCTGCAGGCGATGGGCGCCCTACAACGCCGCGGCATCGGCGCAGCAACAGCAGGCATGGACTAAACCCGAAATCGCGAATCACAACTGCACCAGCTATCTCGAGCGTCCCTCGTACTGCGAGCCGGCCGCGCACGAGGCGGTTGCTCCTATCCCCACAACTTCAAGCTGAATCAACCAAGGGTCAACGATGGAAACTTTTATCGACATGCAACGTATCCCGCTTCAGCAGCTGAAGCTCTCCCCGCGCAATGCGCGCAAAACCGGTGGTAAGGACATCGCGGGACTCGCCGCTTCGATTGCCGTACACGGTCTGCTTCAGAACCTTACCGTGCAGCCGAGCGATGGCGATGCAAGCGTTTTCGAAGTCGTCGCCGGCGGGCGGCGCTTGGCTGCGCTGTTGCAGCTGCAGCGCGAATCCCGACTCCCACGCGACCTCATCGACGTGCCGTGCAAAGTGATCGCCGACGACCACGTCGCGCTCGAGGCCAGCACGGCCGAAAACACTCTGCGCGAGGCCATGCACCCCGCCGACCAGTTCGTCGCGTTCAAGGGCATGGTCGACCACGGCAAATCGATCGAGGACGTCGCCGCGCATTTCGGCGTGCAACCTGCAGTCGTGCGTCAGCGGCTAAAGCTGGCCAACGTCGCTCCGCAGCTGGTCGAAATCTACCGCACCGGCGGCATGCAGCTCGACCAGTTGCAGGCACTGGCCTTGACCGACGACCAAGAACAGCAGCGCAAGGTGTGGAGCGGCGCGAAGGAAAACTACCAGCGCACAGCCGACGCACTCCGCAAGCGCATCACGAAGCAGGAGATCGGCCCAGACAATCCGCTGGCGAAATTCGTCGAGCCGGAACTCTACCAAGCCGCCGGCGGCGCGATTCGCCGCGACCTGTTCACCGATCAGGTCTACTTCGCCGACGCCGGCCTGCTGAACACCCTGGCCAAGAACAAGATTGAGGCGATCGCGCTGGACGAAAAGAACGCCGGCTGGTCGTGGGTTGAAGCTCACCTCGTGTTGGATTATTCGAGCCAGTCGTCCTACGGCCACAGCTCGTTTTCACCGAAGCGCACGGATCTGACGCCTGATGACAAAACCCGAGTCGCCGCGATCGTTGCACGTATTGATGCGCTGGAGGAGTTGCAGGATACGGCCGACCTAGAGCCGACGCAGGAAGACGAGCTTGAGGCGCTGCAGGCGGAGCGCGAACACATCTACGCCAAGCGGGAGGTATGGCCAGACGAGGCAAAAGCGCGCACTGGTGTACTGATCTATCTCGACCAATATCACGGTCTGCAGATTGAACGCGGGCGCCTCAAGCGCGGCCAACGCGAAAGCAGCGGTGGCGGCAAGCAGGGCAAACGTCAAGATGGAACGCCAAAGAAGCCAGGCCTCAGTCAGGACATGGTGCAGCGCCTGGAGATGCATCGGGCCGCCGCGATTCGAGAACATGTTGCGGCGCAACCTGCAGTCGCACTGCAGCTGCTGTTGACACACATGCTTTCGCAACTTTTCACGAACAGCTACGCGGAAACGGTTTTTTCGCTTTCTCCTTCCGATGAGCACAAAAATGCCAGCGGCCTCATTCAGTCCAAATTTGGAGATCTCGCGAAGTCATCAGCCCGCAAGGCGATTGACGACCGCATCGCCGAATTGAAAAAAGCAGGCCTGCCGACGAAGGCAGCGGACTTGCACGCGTGGATCGGAAAGCTGACCGAAGCCAAGCGGCACGAGCTGCTCGCCTTGGCGGTCGCTCTAACGGTGAACACCAATTGCGGGGCGCGGGGGAACGCGCTCGCCGAGCTGCTCGGCGTCGACATGACGAAGTGGTGGTCCGCTACGCCTGAGACTTTCATCGGGGTTGTGCCAAAAGCACTGCTCGCCGAAGCGGTGGCCGACGTCGCTGGTAAAGCAGAAGGTGAAGCCGTGCTCCTGCTGAAAAAGGACGGAGCGATGGCTGCGGCTGCGAAGAAGCTTGCCGGCACCGGCTGGCTGCCTAAGCCACTGCGAGGTGCCCGATACAAGATCGGCAAGCCTGGAATCACAAAGCCTGCGGCGGCGCCGCCCGCGACGAAAGCGGCGAAGAGTACCCCGGCCATCGCGAAAAAATCGGCGCAGAAGGCCAACAAGAAACCCGCTAAGAAGATTGCAAAGGCGGGTGCAAAAAAGGCGACCAAGAAATGACCATCGCCCGCGTGTCCGTCAGCGATATCCGACCTGATCCAAAGCAGCCGCGATCGCACTTCAACGAAGCGGCGCTCAAGACTCTGTCCACATCCATCAAGAAAGTCGGTCAACGCCAGCCCATCACCGTGCGCCCGCTTCGTGTTGGCGCCAAGGTGCCGTACGAAATCGTCGACGGCGAGCGCCGCTGGCGCGCTTGCAAGCTGGCTGGAATCCAAACGATCCGCGTCGATGTCGAGGATCGCGATCTGTCGCGCCACGCTGACCAACACTTACTGTCTCTGACCAGCAACTTTATGCGCGAAGGGCACACCCACAGCGAGATCTCCGTGGCCGTGCAGTACCAGGTGGAGGCAGCTATCGAGGCTGGCATGTCGCGCGGTCGGGCGGTGCAGGAACTCGTGGAGTCAATCGGAAAATCCGAAGCGTGGGTGTACCAGTACCTGCAGTTGCAGCAGTTGTGCAGCGAACTCCAGGACATG
>JACCZX010000032.1 GCA_013695705.1 Burkholderiaceae bacterium
CGCGGTGATGGTGATCGACGCGCAAGCGACACCGGTGATGGCGCAGGATGTGGTGCGCCACATCCGACAGGTAACCGACAAGCCGATCAAATACGTTGTGCTGACGCACTATCACGCAGTGCGCGTGCTCGGTGCTTCGGGCTACCAGGCCGAGCACATCATCGCCAGTCGCGACACGCACGACTTGATCGTCGAGCGCGGCGAGGCCGACATGAAAAGCGAGATCGAACGCTTTCCGCGGCTATTTCGCGCAGTCGAATCGGTCCCCGGTTTGACGTGGCCGACGATCGTGTTCGAGAAGCGATTGACGCTGATGCTCGGCAAGCTGCAGGTTGAGATCATGCAGCTCGGCCGCGGGCACACCAAGGGCGACACCGTGGTGTGGCTGCCGCAGGAAAAAATTCTATTCTCGGGCGACCTGGTTGAATTCGACGCCACGCCTTACACCGGGGACGCGTATCTGACCGACTGGCCGGCAACACTCGATGCGATCGCGGCCCTTGGTCCGCAAAAGCTCGTCCCCGGTCGCGGCGCAGCGTTGCAAACACCGGCGCAGGTAAAAGCGGGCCTCGACGGCACGCGCGCATTCGTCACCGCGATGTACGAGTCGGTCAAGCGCGGCGCCGGCGCCGGCCGCGATTTGCGCAGCGTTTACAAGGACACCTACGACGCATTGAAGCCCAAGTTCGGCCATTGGGTGATCTTCGATCACTGCCTGCCGTTCGACGTCAGCCGCGCCTACGACGAAGCAACTGGCCATCAGCATCCGCGCATCTGGACCGCGCAGCGCGACAAAGAGATGTGGGAGTCGCTCGAAGGGTAGCGGCGCCGTGCACGTGCCGCCGGTTTACCCGTACGTCACTCCGCCGGAGCTGAGTTCCAACCGCGTTGCCCGCACTCGGGTCGCAATCGTCGGCGCCGGCCCGGTCGGGCTTGCATGCGCGATCGATCTCGCGCAGTACGGAATCGACTTCATCATCATCGACGACAACAACACCGTCAGCGCCGGCTCGCGCGCGATTTGCTGGGCCAAGCGAACGCTCGAGATTCTCGATCGTCTCGGCTGTGGCGATGCTGCTTGCAAGCGCGGTGTCAGCTGGAAAGTCGGCAAGGTTTTTTTTCGCGACAAGCTCGCGTATCAGTTCGACCTGTTGCGCGAGCCCGGCCATAAGAGACCCGCATTCGTCAACCTGCAGCAGTATCTGCTTGAAGAAATCATGGTCGAGCGGCTCAAGACACTCGGCCACGCGGTGCGATGGAAGAACAAGGCTGTGGGCGTTACTCAACGTGCCGAGGGCGCGCAGGTGGAGGTCAAGACGCCTGACGGCCGATATGTGATCCAAGCTGACTACGTCATCGCGGCAGATGGCGCGCGCAGTGCGGTGCGCGACATGCTGGGTCTCGCATGGGAGGGCCAGGTCTTTCACGACCGTTTCCTGATTGCAGACGTATCGATGAAAGGCGACTTCCCCACCGAACGATGGTTCTGGTTCGATCCGCCGTTTCACTCCGGCGGTTCGGCATTGCTGCATAAACAGGCCGATGACATCTGGCGCATCGATCTGCAGCTTGGCTGGGAGAGCGATCCCGACGAAGAGAAAAAGCCCGAGCGCGTCATTCCGCGCATCCGCGCAATGCTCGGCCCGGATCGCGCGTTCGAACTTGAGTGGGTCAGCGTGTACACGTTTCAATGCGCACGGCTCGAACGCTTTGTGCACGACCATGTGATTTTCGTTGGCGACGCTGCGCATCAGGTCTCGCCATTCGGCGCGCGTGGAGGCAATAGCGGCATTCAGGACGCAGATAATCTGTGCTGGAAGCTGGCGCGGGTCGTGCGCGACGAGTCGCCCGCGTCGCTTCTGCAAACCTACAACGATGAGAGGGTCGAAGCGGCGAACGAAAACATCCTGAATTCGTCGCGCGCTACCGACTTCATTACGCCAAAGAGCCGTGCGAGCCGGCGGATGCGCGACGCCGTACTTGCGCTTTCACAACAGCACGCCTTCGCGCGGCGGCTGGTCAACAGCGGCCGATTGTCGACACCCACGGCACATCGTGCGAACGCGCTGTCGACACCTGACCGCGATTCTTTTGCCTGCGCTCTGACGCCCGGTGCTCCCGCCGTCGATAGCCCCGTGCAGGCCGCTGG
>JACCZX010000036.1 GCA_013695705.1 Burkholderiaceae bacterium
ACTAAACGCTCGCCCCATCTGCTGGACGTCACTATGTTCTGGAGCCCCTCGAGCGGCGGTGTTGCCCGGTACTTACGCAGCAAACGCGATTGGATTGCACGCTGCTCTCATTGGAGCCACACCATAGTCGTTCCTGGCTCTTCGACAGCGGAGACGCTCGGGTTTGCCGCTCCCCCGCTGCCGTTTTCGGGCGGTTATCGTTTCCCGTTACGACGGGAAGCGACCGCACGCCTGATCGCGCTGCAGCAGCCGGATTTAATCGAGGTTGGTGATCCTTACCGTTGCGCGTGGTCAGCACTGGACGCTGGCCGGCGTCTTGGAGTGCCCGTCACCGCGTTTTATCACTCGAATGTCGAATCATTGGCTGAAATCTGGTTGCCGGGGGCGCGCCCAGTCGTGCGCCGGTATCTACGTCATCTTTATCAACACTTCGACGCAGTTTTTGCTCCCAGTCAGTGGGCGGCAGATGCGCTGCGTAGCCTCGGCCTCGATAATGCTGTTTTTCAACCTCACGGTGTCGATTGCAATCTGTTTCACCCACGCCATCACGATCCGGCGTGGCGCGGCGAGCTCGGCTGCAACCCGGCCGACGTGGTGCTGCTTTACGCCGGCCGTTTTGCCCCGGAAAAAAATCTGGATCGAATGGCGGCCGCGGTGGACCGTCTCGGCCCCCCTTACGTTTTAGTCGCCATCGGTGACGGCGCGCGCCCGCCACGCGGTGACCGCGTGCGCGTTCTGCCATTTCAGCCCGACGCCAGCGCGCTCGCACGCGCACTGGCAAGCGCCGACATATTTGTGCATACCGGCGACCAGGAAACGTTTGGTCTCGCGCCGCTCGAGGCGCTGGCGTGCGGCACGCCGGTCATCGCACGCGCTAGCGCTGGATTGACCGATCTGATCGACGGCCGCGCCGCGTTCGGCGTTGAACGCAGTGATGTCTCAGCGCTGGCCGAAGCCATTGCAGAGATTGCGCCGATGGCGGCGTCAATGCGCGTCGATGCCAGAGCGCGCGCGCTTGAATTCAACGCTGATCGCGCTTTTGCGCGCCTGTTCAACCGCTACGCCGCGCTGTGCGCATCGGCGCCTGCCGTCGAGGCACGCGTGCGTGAACAATCCTATGCAGCTTGAGCCCGAAGTGCACATGGGTGCCGCGAATACAGCGGCCAGACAGCGTTGGCTGTGCGTTTCGTTGCATGACGTTGCGCCGCCCACCTGGCCGGCCTGTCAACGCGTTTGGGACGCCGTCCGCGAAGTCGCCGATATTCCATTGACCCTGCTCGTGGTGCCCGCCTATCACGGGGTTAGCTCGGCGCAGTCTGGGTTCGAACGGGCGATGAGTGCGGCGCTGGCAGCGGGAAACGAGCTCGCATTGCATGGCTACTCTCACCTTGATCCTCATGCGCCCACTGGTGCCATCGACTGGATGCGTCGTCGCATTTACACCGCCGGCGAGGGCGAGTTTTGTGGCTTGTCCGAAGCCGAAGCGAGTGATCGGCTGGCGCTCGGCAGTCAATGGTTCAGCGCCAACGGCTGGCCGTTGATGGGGTTCGTCGCGCCGGCATGGTTGCTGGGGGCCGGCGCGTGGCGCGCACTGCGCGCGCGCAGTGATTTGCAATATACGAGCACACTGACGCAACTCCACCTGCTGCCAGAGCGGCACGCGATTCGCGCGCCGTGCCTGACCTATAGCGTCCGCCAGGCGTGGCGCCGCCCGACGTCTATCGTGTGGAATACCCTGCTTGCCCGGCTGACGTCGAGCGCACCTTTATTGCGCCTCGGACTGCATCCCTACGACGCTGAATCGACAACCATCCGTCAATCCTGGCAACGCTTGCTGGAAAAAGCGTTAGTCGATCGCGTCGCCGTGACCAAGGCTGAGTTTGTAAGCCGCTGGCGCGCTCAGAGCGCTGACCGCCGCGAACCTAGAGTAGAACTACAAACCTGTTAGGCGCAATTACGGAGAACCCATGCGAACGCTTCCCCATGTCCCGCTTCCCCATGTCCATGCACTGCTAGGTGCTGCATTGCTGACTATTTCCATATGCGCTGCGGCTGCGATAACCGAAGGCCGCACTGCTAACGATCGGGGCTACGTCAGCGGCGGAATCGGACTCGAGGAATCCGAGCGCATGAAACAAATGGCGGACAAATTCTCGCTGCAGCTGATCGTCTCATCGCGCAGCGGTGCTTATCTGGCAGATACCCACTTAACAATCCTGAATGCCAGTAGCCAAAAAATTCTGGATATCCAACTTAACGCACCATGGCTGCTGGTCGATCTCGCGCCCGGCACCTATAAAGTTTTTATAGCTCATGCCGGCTCAACTCAGGAGCGCAACGTCACACTGACAGGAAAACTCGTGCAACTGGTGGTGCAATTCGCGATAGCCGAAGATAGCGCCAAGAATCCGGTACAGAAATAAGTGCCGGCACAACGATTGCTGAGCTAATACCGCCAACCTTATCGTCTTAGACGACGGTTGTTGGGTTCGCGTCCTCTCCCCTCCCCTTCCCCGAGACGCGGGCCTGTTTTTAAAGCCCCGCCTCGTGCGGGGCTTTTTTTAAGGGCGGCGGCCGCGACACTTAATTGCGATAATGAAGCAGGAGGCGGCACACATGGCAACAATCATCGCTGCACGGGTAGAAACACAGCAACGCGCCGACGACCTTATGTCGCAATTGCAGTCGCGCGGCATCGCGGCGGTCGACATGCAGGCGTTTTACGTCAATCCACCTGGCCAGCATGGCTCTTATCCAATCGGCGGCGACGTTGACGCAGACACCGGTACCGAGGATGCGAATGTCGGCCAAGCCTCCGGC
>JACCZX010000041.1 GCA_013695705.1 Burkholderiaceae bacterium
AACAACCCCGTCAGCGCTATCGCTTCCTCCAAAGAACCGCCGCCATTCCGGCGCAGGTCCACCACAATGCCGCCGATGTTCTCCTTCTTCAGCCGTTTCAAGAGTTGGAGCACGTCTTTTGTGGTGCTCTTCTGGTGCCGCTCCATGTCCGCGTAGAAAGATGGCAGGGTAATCCAGCCAAGCTTCACCGGCTCGCCGTCCTTATCTTTCTTGATGATGATATCGGCCCGCGCTTCCTGGTCCTTCAGCTTAATTTCATCGCGCACCAGCTCGATCGTCTTGCGCTTCGAAGGATCGGGCGCATCCGCCGGGATCACGAGCAGGCGCACTTTCGTGCCTTTCTTGCCGCGGATCATTTCCACCACCTTGTCGAGTCGCATGTCGCGCACGTCTGCGAAGTCCGCCGGGCCCTGCGCGACCGCCGTGATGCGATCGCCGACTTTAATACTTCCCGCCTTCTGCGCCGGGCCGCCTGGAACGAGGCTTTCGATCTTGGCGTAGCCGTCTTCCGTTCGCAGCATGGCGCCGATCCCCACGAGCGAGAGCCCCATGTTGATGCTGAAATTCTTCAGGTCGGCTTTGCTCAGATACTCCGAGTGCGGGTCGTAAGTTTGCGCCAGCGCGGCCAGGAACAGCTTCACCTGCTCGGGCTGATCTTCCTCGTGCACGTTCCGCACGAGGCGATCGTAACGGCGCGCGACCAACTGCGGGCCGGGCTCAATCGGATGCTCGCTCAGTTTTTCCTGCAGGAGCTCATTCGCGATGCGACCCCGCCACATCTCGTCGGCTTCCGCTTCATCTTTCGGCCACAGTGTTTTTTGTCGACTCAAGTCGATTGTCGTGTCGGGTTTCACGTCAATCGGCCCCTTAAGCAGCTCCTTCACTTTCGCCACCCGGTCATCGACGCGCTTCTGGTAAAGTTCGTAGATTTCGTACGCGGGCTTCAAGTTTCCAAGCAGAACGTCGTCATCGAGCGAGGAGCCGAACTTGGCATAGAGCGCATCGACGTCCTGTTGGGTGAAGAAAAGGTGACTGAAATCGAGCAATTCGAGATACGTCCGCAGGAACTTCTTCGAGACCTCGTCGTTTAGCGGCTGATGTGTGTAGTGGCCCTCTTCGAGAAGGCGACCGACGGAGACTTCGACCTGCTCCAGATCCGACTTCGCCTGGACCGGCTGCACTGCCAGCGAGAGGGGCAGAAAAGTGGCGAGAACAAGTAGCGAACGGCGGAGTGGATGTTTCATTCTGGAAAAAGCGGGTTTTGTAGAATCGCAGACTTCAGGTTCGGGCGCAAGATACGGCGTGGCGTAGGTCAATCGGTAGCAGATGAGACAATGGATGCGGCGGAAGATTCAAAGATGAGACGTAAAAACGTGCCGGCTAATTCCCCCGGTGCATCTTTTGTTCCCATCCACGGGGGTTTCAGGCAACGCGCCTTGTCCCTTGGTTTGTGGTTTCCCGTCTTCCTTTCCTCTTCGTATTTCTCGCAAATTCATCCGCCGGTGCTCGATTACGATCACGAGCACGAGCAAGATGAGGCGATGAGCTACCAAACCTTTTGTGGCGGAATCTTCGAGACGAACTGCTACCTCCTCGACGCACCGGATGGTCAGATCCTCTTCGATGCTCCCGACGGCGCATGCGACTGGCTCGAATCCCGGGGCGCAGCGCCCAGGCTACTCCTGCTTACCCACGGCCACTTCGACCACGTGCCGGATGTTGCCAGAATCAAGCAACGCTTCGGGTGCAAGATCGGATGTCACGCCGACACCGTTCCAATGATTTCCGATCCCGAATTTTTCCGTAGCTACGGCTACGCCCTTGAAATCGCGCCGGCCCGACCTGACTTCGTGATCGAAGCCGCGAACAACCGAGAATTTCTCGGGGCCGGGTTTGAGGTGCTTGAAGTTCCGGGACATTCGCCCGGCAGCCTCTGCTTTCTCTCGCGCGAGAGGCAGCTGTTGATCGGCGGAGATGTTCTTTTCGCAGGCGGCGTAGGGCGGTGGGATCTACCCGGCGGCGATGGCGAACTGCTCTTCCGCGGGATCAAGACGAAGCTTTTCCCGC